>NZ_JBEZYG010000011.1:0-285383 GCF_040638385.1 Streptomyces sp. NPDC026589 | reverse complement strand
CAGGGCATGACCCGGCCGCTGGCCCTCGCGAGGATGGTGTCGACGACCTGGTCGGCCCCGCCTCGGCCCCGCCGCGCTCGGGTGTGTCCTGTCGGTAGGCCGGATCAGAGGCCCCGCGAGCCCGGCAAGACCGGCAAGGCACGTACGAAACGCAGCCGGGTTCCCGGCGCCGCCTGCGCCGCCGCGGCGAGCGCCCCTTCGGGGACGACACCGACGACCGGGTAGCCGCCGGTCGTCGGATGGTCGTTGAGGAAGACGACGGGCCGGCCGTCCGGCGGCACCTGGACCGCGCCCAGGACCATGCCCTCGCTCGGCAGCTCCCCCGTACGGGACCGCTCCAGCGCCGGGCCCTCCGTGCGCAGGCCGATGCGGTTGCTGTGCGGCGAGACCCGGTAGGCGGCGGTGAGGAGCGTACGGAGAGCGGCCCCGGTGAACCAGTCGTGGCGGGGCCCGGGATGGACCGGGAGCACCAGTTCGGCGGGGGCCCCGGGCCAGGGGACGGGACCGGCGGGCGGCGGCGGACCGCCCGACGCCGGATCGCCCAGCGGAAGCACGTCGCCCTCGCTCAGCGGGGCGGGCCCGAGCCCCGAGAGGAGGTCCGCCGAGCGGCTGCCCAGCACCGGCTCCGGCACCAGCCCGCCCGCGAACGCCAGGTAGCCGCGCAGACCGTCGACGGCAGGACCCGCGTCCAGCACCGCGCCCGCCGGCACCCGCACCGGCGCACCCCACGCCACCGGCCGCCCGTCGACCGTCACCCCGCAGCCCGCCCCGCCGACGACCGCCACGACCGGCCGGTCCGGGCGGACCGCGCACCCGGTGAACGTGGTCTCCAGGACGGCGGCGTCCGGCGGATTGCCCACCAGCCGGTTGGCCAGCCGGGCGGCGGGCGCGTCCAGCGCCCCGGCGCGCCCGACCCCGAGGTGCGCCCAACCGGGCCGGCCCGCGTCCTGCACGGTGGTCAGCGCCCCGGCCCGGACGACGTACAGCCGGAAGCCGACGGGCGGCGTCACGCGCCCGCCCCCACCGGCACGAATCTGACCGGCGTACCCGGCGCGAGCAGGGCCGCCGGTTCCCGGGCCGGGTCCCACAGGGCCCCCGGGTCCGGCATCCGCCCGACGAGCTGCCAGCCGCCGGGCGAGGGGCGCGGGTACACCCCGGTGTAGGGCCCGGCGAGGGCCACCGCCCCGGCCGGGACCCGGGTGCGCGGGGTCGCGCGCCGGGGCACGTGCAACGGCTCCGGCAGCCCGGTGAGATAGCCGAACCCGGGGGCGAACCCGCAGAACGCCACCCGGAACGCGGTACGGGAGTGCAGGGCGGCCACCTCCCCGGCCGGGACACCCCAGAGGGCGGCGACCTCGCCCAGGTCGGGGCCGTCGTAGACGACGGGGATCTCCACCGGGTCACGTCCCTCCCGGCGCGGCGGCTCCACCCGCCACGAGGCGAGGTCCCGGGCGAAACGGTCCCGCGCGCTGGGCGTGCGCCCCCCGCCCCCGCCCCCGCCCCCGCCCCCGCCCCCGCCCCCGTCGAGAATCCCGTCGATCAGGACGGTGCGGGCGGCCGGGACGATCTCGCGTACGGCGGGGAGTTCACCGCGCTCGCGGCGGCGGAGCAGCTCGGCGTGGAAGGCCTCGGCGTGCTCGCCGTCGGCCAGCTCGACGAGAAGCGCGTGCGGCCCGGCGGGAAGTACGCGTACGGGTGCGGAGCCGGGGCGGGCGCTCGGGCGGGGGTTGGGGAGACTGCTCGCGCTGCCGACGCGCTCGGCACTGTCGGCGGCGCTGAGGGCGTCGCTCGCGCTGAGCTCGTCGCTCGCGCCGGGCACGCTGCTCACGCTGCCGACACTGTCGGCACTGCCGACACTGTCGGCACCGCTGCGGGCGTCGCGCGGGCCGGGGGCGCTCACGTGAACGCCCGTACCGCGACGCCCGCTTCCTCCAGCGCCGCCCGCACCCGGCGGGCGAGGGCCGCCGCGCCCGGGGTGTCCCCGTGGACGCAGAGCGAGCGCGCCGAGACGGGGATCCGGCTGCCGTCCGCCCCGGTCACCGCCCGCTCGACGGCCATGCCGACGCTCCGGCGTACGACGTCGTCCGGGTCGTGCACCACCGCGCCCGGCTCACCGCGTGGGACGAGGGTGCCCTGCGGTGTGTACGCACGGTCGGCGAAGGCCTCCTGAACGGCGGGCAGTCCGGCCTCGGCCGCACGGTCGAGCAGCCGCGAGCCGGGCAGTCCGAGCACGGCCAGGTCTCCGCCCGCGAGCCGGACGCCCGCGACGACTGCGGCGGCCTGGTCGTCGTCCCAGACCGCCCGGTTGTAGAGCGCGCCGTGCGGTTTGACGTACGAGACGGTGGACCCGGCGGCCTCCGCGAAGACCCGCAGCGCGCCTATCTGGTACGCGATCTCGGCCGTCAGCTCGGCGGGCGGCACGTCCATCGACCGGCGCCCGAAGCCGGCCAGGTCCCGGTAGGAGACCTGCGCCCCGATCCGTACCCCGCCGGCCGCCGCCGCGTCGCAGACCCGCCGCATCACGGAGGCGTCGCCCGCGTGGAAGCCGCAGGCCACGTTGGCGCTCGTGACACAGGCGAGGAGCGCGTCGTCGTCGGTCAGGGTCCAGTTGCCGAAGCCCTCGCCGAGATCCGCGTTGAGATCCATCATCACGGCCGCACGGTAATGACAAGTCCGGCAGCGCGACAAGGGGCGGTCCGGGGGCCGGACGGGCGGCCCCGCGTCGTCCTGGAGCCGCCCGTCCTAGAGTCGTCCCATGACGGACAGCCCCCGCCCGCACGAGGCCACTTCCCACGAGGCCACTTCCCACGACGCCGGCCTCCGCGACGCCGGCCTCCGCGACCGGTGGCACGACACGCTGCTCGCCGCGCGCGCCGGGGCGGACGGACCCGATCCGCTGCCGTACGCCGAGAACCTCCTCGCCCGCTGGGCCGAGCCGCAGCGCCGCTACCACACGACGGCCCACCTGGCCGCCGTCCTGGACGGCGTCGACACCCTCGCCGGGCACGCCGACGACGTCCACGCGGTACGCCTCGCCGCCTGGTTCCACGACGCGGTGTACCGGCCCGACCGGACGGAGAACGAGGAGCGCAGCGCCGCCCTCGCCGAGCGGGCGCTGGCCGAGGCGGGGGTGCCGGAGGCGATGGTGACGGAGGTCGCCCGGCTGGTCCGCCTCACCGTCACACACGACCCGGCGGACGGCGACCGCAACGGCGAGGCGCTGTGCGACGCCGACCTCGCGGTCCTGGCGGGCGGCCCGCAGGAGTACGGGGCGTACGCGGCCCGGGTCCGGGAGGAGTACGGCTTCGTCCCGGACGGGGCGTTCCGTGAGGGCCGGGCGGCGGTACTGCGGCAACTCCTCGACCTGCCGCGACTGTTCCGTACCCCGCACGGCGCGGCCGCGTGGGAGGCGCGGGCCCGGCACAACCTCGCGACGGAGCTGGAACTGCTGACATCGTCCGACGCCGTCCGACCAGGGTTCCCGCCCCCGCCCACCGGTTAATGTTCCGGTTCGTTCACGGTGTCGTCCCGGTCGCGCCCTGGCCGGACCGGTGAAGCCCGGCAGCCGCTAACGTCTCGCATCGCAGATGCACACACAACTCCACGGGGGTACAGCGATATGTCCAAGGGACTCGGCACGACGGTCGGCAGATCTTCCCGGCGGCGCATACTGCGACTGGCCGGCGGCGGGATCACGATGGCAGCGCTCGGAGCCGGGCTGACCGGCTGCGAGGACGAGCTCGCGACGGGCGGCGAAGGCAGCACGCCGCCGCCGCGCAGCGCCTCCCCCGAGGACGGGAAGGCGTCCGAGGACGGCAAGGCCCCCGAGCCGTTGTGGACGAAGTCGACGTCGGCGCAGACCTACGGGGACAACGACGAGCTCGTGGCCGTGGACGGCGTGGTGATCGCGAGCGGCGATCCGCTGACCGCCTTCGACGGCGCGACCGGCGAGGAGCGGTGGTCGCTGCCGGACGGCGCGGTGCCCGGGGCGCCGCTGCTGCTCGGCGACGGCACCCTGTACCTGGAGAGCGGCAAGTACGACGGCAGCGTCGCCGGCTACGTCCCGGGGTCCGGCAAGGAGGCCTGGCGCAGCCGCCTCGGCAAGGAGTACCGGCAGCCGAGGCCGGTCGCGGTGGACGCGGAGCAGGTGTACGTCATCGCCGAGATCCTGGAGGCCGACGGTTCGTCCCACACCAATGTGATCGCCGCGCTGAACAGCGGCACGGGCAAGGTCGCCTGGAAGGAACAGCGCGACCTCGGCACCCAGCAGAACGGCGTCCACGCCGCCGTGCGGGGCCGCTATCTCGTCTACACCGACTTCAAGAACAACCTCACGGTCCGCGACACCGCCACCGGCAAGCAGGTGTGGACGCAGAAGACGACGAAGACGAGCTACGGGCCGTTCGTCGTCCACCAGGATCTGGTGATCGTCCCGCAGGGGCAGCGGCTCCAGGCCTTCGCGCTGTCCGACGGGTCCGAGAAGTGGTCCGTGCGGGCCGAGGAGTTCACCACCTTCCGGGAGCCGACCCTCCTGGAGGGCGTGCTCTACATCGCGGACAGCGGCCGGACGCTGTGGGCCGTCGAGCCGGGGACCGGCAAGAAGATCTGGCAGTCCACGGCCCTCAAGGACGCGGGCGGGCAGGTGCCCCGGCAGTTCGTCAAGGTGGGCGGCACCCTCTACGGGGCCACCGACCTCGACAAGCAGGGCGGCGTCCACGCCTTCGACGCGAAGGCCGGCGGCCTGCGCTGGACGTTCAACGACAAGTCCGGCGACTACCACGCCTGGCTGGTGGCCACCGACGGCAAGCGCGTCTTCGCCCTGCACGGCAAGAAGCTGCACGCCCTTCCCGCGTAAGCCGCGCGCCCTACCCGCGTTAGCCGCACGCCCTTCCCGCGTGACGCGGGTATGAAGCCATCCCGCGTGACGCGGGTATGAAGCCATCCCGCGTGACGCGGGTGTGAAGCCTTCCCGCGTGACGCGGGTGTGAAGCACGTGTGAACAGGCACGTTCTCGTCCGACGCCGGGAATGCGGAGGCGTTCTCCGGCGTTGGGGCGAGTCATGCCCGACTCTCCCTCGCGCCGCGCACCCATGCCGCTGGCCGTATACATTCTCGGCCTCTCGGTCTTCGCACTCGGCACCAGCGAGTTCATGCTGTCGGGCCTGCTCCCGCCCATCGCCGACGACATGGACGTGTCGATCCCGCAGGCCGGGCTCCTCATATCCGCGTTCGCGATCGGCATGGTGGTCGGCGCCCCGCTGCTGGCCGTCGCCACGCTCCGGCTGCCGCGCCGCACCACGCTGATCGCGCTGATCTCGGTGTTCGGCCTCGGCCAGATCGCCGGTGCGCTGGCCCCGACGTACGAGATCCTCTTCGTCTCCCGGGTCCTGAGCGCACTCGCCTGCGCGGGCTTCTGGGCCGTCGGCGCGGCCGTGGCCATCGCGATGGTCCCGGTGAACCAGCGGGCGCGGGCCATGGCCGTGATGATCGGCGGCCTGTCCGTCGCGAACGTGCTGGGCGTGCCGCTGGGGGCCTTCCTCGGCGAGCACTTCGGCTGGCGTTCGGCGTTCTGGGCGGTGGGCGCGGCCTCGGCGGTGGCCCTGGTCGGCGTCGCCACGCGCATCCCGCACATCCCGTTGCCCGAGAAGAAGCCCGAGCTCAAGCGGGAGCTGGCGATCTACCGGGACCGGCAGGTCTGGCTGGCCATCGTGATCACCGCGCTCGCGGCGGGCGGGGTGTTCTGCGCGTTCAGCTACCTGGCGCCGCTGCTCACGGACGTGGCGGGCCTCGACTCGGGCTGGGTGCCGTGGATCCTCGGCCTCTTCGGTGCGGGCGCGCTGATCGGCACCATGATCGGCGGCCGGGTCGCGGACGCGCACCTCTTCGGGGTGCTGCTGAGCGGCATCACGGCGTCCACGGTGTTCCTGGTGGGGCTGGCCCTCTTCGCCTCCAGCCAGGTCGCGGTCATCGCGCTGGCGTTCCTGCTGGGCCTGTCCGCCTTCTTCACGGCCCCCGCGCTGAACGCCCGGATGTTCAACGTGGCCGGAGCCGCCCCGACACTGGCCGGGGCCACCACGACGGCGGCGTTCAACCTGGGCAACACGAGCGGTCCGTGGCTCGGCGGCACGGTGATCGACCTGGACTTCGGGTTCGCGTCCACGGCGTGGGCGGGCGCGGCGATGACGGCCCTGGCCCTGGCGGCGGTGGGGGTGGCGCTGCGCCTCCAGCGCGGCGGGGGCGGCGGGAACGGCCGGTCGCGGTCGCGGCTGATCGCGAAGAGCACGGCGGTCCCGGCGGCGGAAGGCCCTAAGGACGGACGCCCGGCGCCGGCCTCCCCTTCGGCCTCCTCAGTCCCGCGGCCGTCAGGCGCCTGACCAGCTCCTTCGAGCCGATCTCCCGTGCCCCGGCCCGCACCGCGTCCGCGTAGTGCGCCTGAGGCACGTCGTAGTGGTCGCGTTCGAAGGCGCGCGGCGGGCAGCCGATCGCGGCGGCGAAGGCGTGCAGTTCCTCGAACGACACGTCGCTGACCAGGTGCGACCAGAGGCGGCCGTGGCCGGGCCAGGTGGGCGGGTCGATGTAGAGCGTCACCGCCGCAGCACCTCGCCCAGCGCCCCCACCGGCGCCACCGCCACGGCCGCCTTGGTGCACACCCAGTGCGGGTCGGGCCCGAGCTCCGGCTCCACGTCCAGCGCGTGCGGCTCCTCCGCCGCCGAGCACGCGGGGCACAGCGGCCACCGCCCGTACCGCTCCAGCAGCGCGTCCTGTACGTCCTGGGCGACCAGACCGGCCACGAACTCCGCCCCCTCGGGCCACTGCTCCACCCACCAGCGGCGGTGCGTCACCGCGTCCTCGACCAGCGAGACGATGTCCGCCTCGGCGACACCGCCCGCCGCCAGGTCGGCCATGACGAGCGCGCGGGCGGTGTGCAGGGCCTGCTCCAGGGGGTTCAACTCCATGCCCCCATTGTGCGCCCGCGCGGGAAAGGCCCCGCCCCGGGCAGTCCCGGGCGCCCCCCGACGGTCCCGGGCAGTCCCGGGGGCGCCCGGGGGCATCGGTGGCGGCCCGGGAGCGCCGGTGGCGGCCCCCGCCAGAGGTAGGGACCAAAGGGGGGTTGACGGACCCCCCGGTTGAAAATATCTTTCAGATGTGACCAGTGACGTGAAGGAAATTTTCAGCGGCGACTCCCCGCCGGCCCCCGCGGCCCTCGCCGCCAAGGTCCGGACCCTCGCCCCCTCCATGACCCGCTCGATGCAGCTGGTCGCCGAAGCCGTGGCGGGCGACCCCGCGGGGTGCGCCGCCCTCACCGTCACCGGTCTCGCCGAGCTCACCGGCACCAGTGAAGCCACCGTCGTCCGCACCGCGCGGCTCCTCGGCTACCCCGGCTACCGGGATCTGCGCCTCGCGCTGGCCGGTCTCGCCGCGCACCAGGAGTCCGGCCGGGCCCCCGCCGTCACCGCCGACATCGCGGTGGACGACCCGATCGCCGACGTGGTCGCCAAGCTCGCCTACGACGAGCAGCAGACCCTCGCCGACACCGCCGCCGGGCTCGACACCGTACAGCTGGGGGCCGCTGTCGCCGCCGCGTCGACCGCCCGCCGCATCGACGTCTACGGCATCGGCGCGTCCTCCCTCGTCGGCCAGGACCTGGCGCAGAAGCTGCTCCGGATCGGGCTGATCGCCCACGCCCACATGGACCCGCACCTCGCGGTGACCAACGCCGTGCAGCTGCGCGCCGGCGACGTGGCCATCGCGATCACGCACTCCGGCTCCACCGGCGACGTCATCGAGCCGCTGCGGGTCGCCTTCGACCGCGGGGCGACGACGATCGCGATCACCGGACGGCCCGACGGGCCCGTGACGCAGTACGCGGACCACGTGCTGACCACGTCCACCGCGCGCGAGAGCGAGCTGCGCCCCGCCGCCATGTCGAGCCGCACCAGCCAGCTGCTCGTCGTGGACTGTCTGTTCATAGGCGTCGCGCAGCGGACGTACGAGACCGCCGCGCCCGCCCTGGCCGCCTCCTACGAGGCGCTCGCCCACCGCCACAACCCGCGCACCCGCTGACCGCCCCGGCCAACCACCACGGTCAGGGCCGCGCAGGCCCCGCACCACACGTACGCGTACGAGACCGAGAACACCGAGAAAGCTGAGCCGCACCTCATGACCTCCACCACCGACGCGAACACCGACATCCCCGAGACCTCCGGGACCTACGGCGAACTCCGCGCCCAGCTGGCCACCCTCACCACCGAGGCGTTCCGCCCCGAGCTGGCCGAGATCGACCGGCAGCCCACGCGGGAGATCGCGCGGATCATGAACGGCGAGGACGCCACCGTCCCGGCCGCCGTCGCCGAGCGGCTGCCGCAGATCGCCGCGGCCATCGACGCCACCGCCGAGCGCATGGCCCGCGGCGGCCGGCTGATCTACGCGGGTGCGGGCACCGCGGGCCGCCTCGGAGTGCTGGACGCCAGCGAGTGCCCGCCCACCTTCAACACCGACCCGTCCGAGGTCATCGGCCTGATCGCGGGCGGCCCCTCCGCCATGGTCACGGCCGTCGAGGGCGCGGAGGACAGCAAGGAGCTGGCCGCCGCCGACCTCGACGGGCTGAAGCTGACCGCCGACGACACGGTGGTCGGCATCTCCGCCTCCGGCCGCACGCCGTACGCGATCGGGGCCGTCGAGCACGCCCGCGCACAGGGCGCCCTGACCATCGGGCTCTCCTGCAACGCCGGCTCCGCGCTCGGCGCCGCCGCCGAACACGGCCTGGAGGTCGTCGTCGGCCCCGAGCTGCTCACCGGCTCGACCCGGCTGAAGGCGGGCACGGCCCAGAAGCTCGTCCTCAACATGATCTCGACGATCACGATGATCCGGCTCGGCAAGACGTACGGGAATCTCATGGTCGACGTCCGCGCCTCCAACGAGAAGCTGCGGGCCCGCTCCCGGCACATCGTCTCCCTGGCGACCGGCGCGTCCGACGCCGAGATCGAGGCCGCGCTCGCCGCCACCGACGGCGAGGTCAAGAACGCGATCCTGGTCATCCTCGGCCAGGTCGACGGCCCCACCGCCGCCGCCCGCCTCACCGAGGCGGACGGCCACCTCCGCGCCGCACTCACGGCCGCACGCACCACCTGACCCACCCGGGTACCCCGCCCCACCCCCCGCACAGCAAGGCACCGAGCACCATGGCCACAGAAGACAAGAACCGCGCCACCGCCGCCGCGATCCTGCCGCTCGTCGGCGGTGCCGCGAACGTCGCCTCCATCGCCCACTGCATGACCCGGCTCCGCCTCGGTCTGCACGACCGGTCCCTCGTCGACGACGAGGCGCTGAAGGCCCTGCCCGCCGTGATGGGCGTCGTCGACGACGACACGTACCAGATCGTGCTGGGCCCGGGCACCGTCGCCCGGGTCACCCCGGAGTTCGAGCAGCTGGTCGACGAGGCCCGCGAGGCCGCGCCGGCCCCGGGAGACACCCCCGCTGGCACCGCCGCTGTCACCGCCGTCTCGGCGGAGGAACTGGCCGCACAGGGCGCGGCGATCAAGGCCCAGCGGAAGGCGAAGAACGCCACCCCGTTCAAGCTGTTCCTGCGCAAGATCGCCAACATCTTCGTGCCGCTGATCCCGGCGCTCATCGGCTGCGGGATCATCGCGGGCCTCAACGGTCTGCTGGTGAACCTCCAGTGGCTGCCCGCCGTGACACCCGCGCTGGCCGCGATGGCGTCCGGCTTCATGGCGCTGATCGCGGTGTTCGTGGGCTACAACACGGCGAAGGAGTTCGGCGGTACGCCGATCCTGGGCGGTGCGGTGGCGGCGATCATCGTCTTCCCGGGCGTCGCGAACATCGACGCCTTCGGCCAGACGCTCTCCCCGGGCCAGGGCGGTGTGCTCGGCGCGCTGGGCGCGGCGGTCCTCGCCGTGTACGTGGAGAAGTGGTGCCGCCGGTGGGTGCCGGAGGCGCTGGACGTCCTGGTCACCCCGACCCTGACGGTGCTGATCTCCGGCCTGGTGACGATCTTCGGCCTGATGTACGTGGCGGGCGAGGTGTCCTCCGCGATCGGCACGTTCGCCGACTGGCTGCTGTCCAACGGCGGCGCGGGCGCGGGCTTCGTGCTCGGCGGCCTGTTCCTGCCCCTGGTGATGCTGGGCCTGCACCAGGCGCTGATCCCGATCCACACCACGCTCATCGAGCAGCAGGGCTACACGGTCCTCCTCCCGATCCTCGCGATGGCCGGCGCCGGCCAGGTGGGCGCGGCCGTGGCCGTCTACTTCCGCCTCCCCCGCAACGAGTCGATCCGCCGCACCATCAAGTCCGCGCTCCCGGCGGGCCTGCTGGGCGTGGGCGAACCCCTGATCTACGGCGTCTCGCTCCCGCTCGGCCGCCCGTTCGTCACGGCGTGTGTCGGCGGCGCGTTCGGCGCCGGTTTCGTCGGCCTGTTCAACCAGCTCGGCGACACGGTCGGCTCGACGGCCATCGGCCCGTCCGGCTGGGCCCTGTTCCCCCTCCTCGACGGCAACCACGGTCTGGGCTCGACGATCGCGATCTACGCGGGCGGCCTGCTCGTCGGCTACGTGGCCGGGTTCGTCGCGACGTACTTCTTCGGCTTCGGCAAGGACCTGCTGGCCGAGTTCAACGTCTCCCAGGAACCGGCCCCGTCCACGGTCGCCGCCCAGGGCAACCCCCACCCCGCCACCGCGCCGGCCGCCCCCGCCGACACGGGCTCCGGCCCCGACCCCGACTCCGACGGCACGGACCCCGGCACCTCCCCGGCGAAGGATCCCGCGAGGGTCTGACCCGGCTCCGGGCCGCCCAGCACGCCCCCGGCCCGCCCGTCCCGGCGGGCGGGCCGGGGGCGTCCTGCGCCTCCTCCCGCGCGCCGACGGCGGGCGGGTACTGCGAGAAGGCGACGGAATCGCGTCAATCTGGCCTTCCCCACTCACCCGAACAGGCAGAACGCGCCGCACCGGGACTATCATGTCGTCCACAACATATTACGGTGCGGGACGTGACATACATGCACGTCATCGAGGTAGAGCCCGAAGTTCGTGACTGGCTGGAGCTTCTCCCCGAGAAGCACTACAGCAAAGTGGACGAGTACGCGGCCCTGCTGGCTTCGATGGGAACAAGCACTCCGATGCCGTTCAGTCGCCCCTTGCGGGACGGAGTGTACGAACTTCGGCCGACACTGAACGGCGAGGCCACAAGAATCACGTACTGGTTCGCCTCGGAACGCCGCATCGTGCTTCTCACCGTCTTCCGCAAGACACGGATGCGGGAGCAGGCCCAGGTGGATCGAGCCGTGCGGGCCCGGGCACTGTGCGAGGCCGAACACGACCCGGCCCACACGACGTACACACGCGGAGAGAGCAGGGAGAACTCATGAAACACAGCCGCTGGAAGCTGAAGCGCGAACAGGAACTCGCCTCCGGGCCCGACGAGTCCGAGGAGACCCGCGCCGAGCGCGCGGAAGTCCGGCTCGCCATGGCCTTCGCCAAGGCGGTGTACGACCGCCGCAAGGAACTCGGCCTGTCCCAGAACGATGTCGCCGAGCGAGCGGGACTGACCCAGGCGAAGATCTCCCGTATCGAGGGCGCCGACGCCGTGCCCACCCTGCTCCTGCTCCGGCGGCTGGCGCTCGCCCTGGACGCCTCACTCAGCATCGCCCTCGACGAGGAACAGGAAGAGGTCGCTTTCGTGGCCCGTACAGCGGCGTGACCGGCGCGGCACAGGTTCCGGAAGGTCGCCCCACGCATAGGGGCGTCCTGCGGACTACGCCTCAGGTACCGCCCCGCCCCAGTCTCCGGACCGATACGCCCCAGGGCTGCGCTGGCTAGCGTCTCCCCCATGCGTATAGGACTTCTCGGTACCGGAAATGTCGCCCGCGCCCTGGCCCACGGCTGGCGCGCCGCAGGGCACGACGTCGTCCTCGGATCACGTCGGCCCGAAGAACGCACCGGCCTCGGACTGCCCGTCGTCGGCCTCGACGAGACGGCCGCGCATGCGGAGGTGCTGGTCAACGCCACTCCTGGCGGGGTCTCCGTGGACCTGCTGCACTCCATCGGGGCCCCGGCGCTGGCGGGCACGCTGCTGATCGACGTCGGCGTCGGCCTCTCCGACGACTTCAGCGCGCTCACCCACCCCAACAGCAGCCTGGGCGAGCTGATCCAGGAGGCGTTCCCGCTGACTCCCGTCGTCAAGACGCTCTGCACGATGGACTCCACCACCATGACCGCCCCGGGCGACCTCACCGAGCCGGGCACGGTCTTCCTCTCCGGCGACGACGCCGAGGCCAAGCGCACCACCGGCCGGCTGCTCACGGACCTCGGGTGGCCGGAGTCCTCCCAGCTCGACATCGGCGGCATCACCACGGCGCGCGGCCAGGAGCACTTCGCGTTCCTCTTCATGGGGATCGCGGGCGGCGTGGGGTCCCACACCTTCAACATCAAGGTGGTCACCCGCCCGTCGGCGGACACCCTCTAGCTAGACGGCGGCCCCCGGGAACTCCCCGGTCGTCAACTGCACGTCGAACGGGGACGGCACGGTCAGCGGCTTACCGAAAGGCACCGCGTCCGTGTGCTTGTACGTGCCGTCCTCGTTCGGTTCCGTGAACAGCGTGACCATCGGCCCCCGGGTGTCGAACCGGTCGATCAGCAGGTACATCGGGACTCCCGCGCGGGCGTACGCGCGGTACTTCTTGGTGCGGTCCTCCCGCGCGTTGCCCCGCGAGGTGATCTTGACGACGAGCAAGGCCTCCGCCGCGTCCATCGGATCGCTGACCTCCGGATCGGCCGCCGCGATCAGCTCGGTCGGCATGACGACCAGGTCGGGGACGTACAGCTTGCCGAGCGGGGCGACGTGGACGCCGAGGGTCTGGTAGATCCCCAGCCCTCCGGGGAGGCCTCGGTAGAGGCGGCTCTGCACCGCCTCGGCGATGCCGTTGTGGTGCGCGTGCGGCGGTGGTACCAAGACGATCTGCCCCTCGTCGATCTCGGCGCGCCAACCCTCGGGCACGTCCAGTTCACGCCATGTCTGCAGCAGGTAGTCCCACGCGCGCCCATCCGAAGCCCGGCTGTTCTCGACGAACGCTGCGGTCATCGCGGGTCCCTTCTTCCGTGGCCTTGCCGACGAGGCTAGATCGGGGCTTTCACGGCTGTCCGCCGCTCCTCCCAGCGTTCCACGAACGAGTGGCCCCGCACAGGGAAGCGCGCGGCGACCACCGGTCACGAGTGATATCGCGCCCCGTTCCCTGACCCGTCGGGGGGGGAGTATATCGGCACCGTTCATGTGTAGGAAAAATGTAAGCGGGAACCTGAATTTCCGGAGGTTGATAGTCATGGTTCCCCTACTTCTCGTTCTTCTGCTCGCCCTGGTCCTCTTCGGTGTCGGTTTCGCGGTCAAGGCTCTCTGGTGGATAGCCGTGATCGTCCTGGTGCTGTGGCTCATAGGATTCTTCGTCCGTCCCGCCGCGAGCGGCGGCCGACGGGGCCGCTGGTACCGCTGGTAGTCACTTCTGACCAGCTTCCAACGCTGACCGGCGGCACCGCCCAGGTGTACGCCGCCTCTCCCCGGGCACACGAAGTTCAGCGGAAATATCATTCGGTGAATAAATCACAAGTGCATTTCCGATCCACCAGAACGAATGCACTTGGTGCGAATGCACTGGGCGACCTTCGCGAAAGGAGCCACAATGAGCGACTCCCTGTGGGGCTATCAGCCGTCGAGCGGTCACACCGCGGGCGCCGATCTGACCGGCTATGCGGTCGAGGCCACCGACGGCAGTATCGGTAAGGTCGACAAGCACTCCGACGACGTGGGTTCGGCCTATCTGCTCGTCGACACCGGAGTCTGGATCTTCGGCAAGGACGTCCTGCTGCCCGCGGGCACGGTGAAGCACATCGACACCAAGGAGCGGAAGGTCTACGTCGACCTCACCAAGGAACAGGTGAAGGACTCCCCGGAGTTCGACCGCCACCGGCAGGCCGACGACCCGGGCTACCACGAGCAACTGTCCGCGTACTACCTCGCGTACCGCATCATGTGACCCGGCGTACGCCCCCCTGAACGGCGGCGGGCCCGACCCCGAGGAGGGGCCGGCCCCGCCGCCTCACGCGTCGTGTCCTATATATAAGCGACTCTAATAACGTGATCTTGCGGACGCCGGACCACCGGGCCCGACCAGAACAGCAACGGCACCCGGCCGCGGGACAGCGTGGCGCCAGCCCCCGCCCGCCCTCAACGCGGCAGCTGCCCCTCCCTGTTGATCTCCGTCACCCGGGCCCGCAGCGCCACTCCCGGTGACGCCGGCCGCACCGCCTCCGGCGGGCATTCCCACTCCGGCCCGCCGCCGGGCGGCCGCAGCCGCACGTTCGGTCCGGACCGGCCCGCCACCCGGCCGACCCGCCCGTCCCGCGCGTCCACCGCGAACCCGCCCGCCTCGGGCACACCCGGCCCATATCCGTCACCCGTCATGACCGCTCTCCTTCTCCGCCAGCACCTCGCACAGCCGCAACGCGGTGTCGATGTTGCAGCGGCCCAGGTCGACCAGGGGCGCCGGCTCGTCACCCGCACACGAGACCGGATCGATCCGCAGGGACGGCAGCTTCACCCCGAACTCCGCAAGACCTTCCTTCAACCGCTCCACGGCGCCCTCCGCCACCCGCACCCGGTCAGCCGCCGCCCTGCGCCGCTCCATCGCTTCCATGCCGCACACCTTCCACTCTGAGTGATGGCCATGCATACCCAGCGTGTCCAACGCGCAGTTGGCCCGGAAGAGGCGCAGTTCGGGCAACCGCTTTCCCACTACCGACGGTTACCCCCACACTCCCAGCTTGGGAGCGCTCTCAGCGCTGTCGGCGCCCGGCGCTAGGCTGTAGACGATCCGGCGGCGACACCGAGCACGCGCACAGCACCCCGCGCACCCCCACGCACCAGCCCGCGTCTCGCCGCCCCCGTCAACGAGGAGCGATCGCCTTGCCCGAGCAGTCCCCCGGGTCCCGGCCCACCCTGGAAGCCGTCGCGACACGTGCGGGGGTGTCGAGGGCCACCGCCTCGCGGGTCGTCAACGGGGGCGACGGAGTCCGCAAGCCGCTCGTGGACAAGGTGCTCAAGGCGGTCGACGAGCTGGGCTACATCCCGAACCACGCGGCCAGGACCCTGGTGACCCGGCGGACGGGAGCGGTGGCCGTCGTCATCTCGGAGCCGGAGATACGGATCTTCTCCGACCCCTTCTTCTCCCAGCAGATCAGGGGCATCAGCAAAGAGCTGGCCGCCCACGACACCCAGCTCGTCCTGCTGCTGGTGGAGGGGCCCGGAGACTTCGACCGGATCGCCCGCTATCTGTCCGGCGGGCACGTCGACGGGGCGCTCGCGTTCTCGCTGCACACCGACGACCCACTGCCCGCGATCACCCGGCGGGCGGGGATTCCCACGGTGTACGGGGGCCGGCCCAGCTGGACCGCCGATCCCGGGGACCAGGCCGTCTCGTATGTGGACGCGGACAACCGGGGCGGCGCGCGGGTGGCCGTGCGGTATCTGAAGGACCTCGGGCGGGAGCGGATCGCGCACATCGGCGGACCGCCCGACCAGACCTCGGCGATGGACCGCCTCGACGGCTACCGGGACGTCCTGCCGGACGTGGACCCGACGCTCGTCGCCGAGGGCGCGTTCACCGTGGAGAGCGGGGCGCGGGCGATGGCGGAGCTGCTGGAGCGGCGGCCCGACCTGGACGCGGTGTTCGCCGCCAACGACCTGATGGCGTCGGGTGCGTTGCGTGTGCTGCGGGAGCGCGGCGTGGCCGTGCCGGAGCAGGTGGCGATCGTCGGCTTCGACGACATGGACTCGGTGGCCGGGACCACCGATCCGCCGCTGACCACGGTCAACCAGGACATCGAGGGGCAGGGCCGGCTGATGGCCCGCCTGCTGCTGCGCGGCCTGGGCCGGGACCGCACGAGCAGCGGACCGGCGCCCGACTCGGTGATCACCCCGACGACACTGGTGCGCCGGGCCTCGGCCTGACCGCAACGCGCGCGGAAGCGCGGAAGTGCGGAAGTGCGGAAGTGCGGAAGTGCGGAAGTGCGGAAGTGCGGAAGTGCGGCGGGCCTCCGCCCTGAGGAGCCGAAGACCCGCCGCACGAATCGTGCCCGTACCGTCACGCCTTACACGTACAGATCCCGCCACTTATCCGGTTATCCGGATGGGTCGCGCTGACCCGCACGTACGGGTCGGCGCGACCCATACATACGGAATCCCGCGCGGCCTACACGTACGGGATCTTCAGGACAGCCGCGTCCGTGCCGGTCTGCACCTGGGACGTGCCGCTGCCGAGCGCGTTCCAGACCTCCAGGCGGACCGTGCCGTTCCTCAGCTCGCCCAGGCTCCCGGTGACAGCCCTCGCACCGACCGCCTGCGTGTACTCCTCCCACCCGTTGACCGGGTCGGTCGCGAAGTAGCGGAAGGTCTCGGCCCGGTCGAACGTGCCGTCGCCGGTGAGGTCGTAGCTGACCCGGACCTGCGGGGCGAGCCCGACCTTCGTGCCCGCGTCGACCCGGAGGCGGAACGCGGTGGCCGCGCCGGGGGCAACCTTGCCGTTGACCTTCTTCACCTCGTAGACGGTCGGCCGGTACGGGGTGCCGTCCCGGTTGACGCCGTCGGCCGAGGCGATGGTGTCCGCGCCCGCCGGGTCGTTGGTGGCGGTGGTGAGGACGCCGCCGGTCTTGAGGCGGAAGGTGTTGCCGGTCGGCGGGTCCGGGTCCGGGTCGGGGTCCGGGTTGCCGCCGCCGGGGCCCGTGCTCGTGGCCGTCGAACGGGCCGGTACGGCGAGGGTCTTGCCGTCGGAGAAGGTGACCGTACGGGCGGTGGAGCCGTGGTTGTGCGCGGTGTAGGTGCGGATGCCGTCCTTCGAGAAGACGGCGGAGGTGGGCAGGTCGCCGCTGACCGTCATGTCGGGCGCGCCGACCGTGTTCAGGGTGTTGATCCAGTGGTAGGTGTGCGCCTTGGACTCGCCCTGCTCCGGGGTGTAGTTCCCGTTCACCCCGTCCCACTTGGCCTTCGCGGCCGCCGGGTCCGACAACGACTCGAACTGCCAGAGCAGGTCGCGCCACTCCTGTGCGGGACCCCCGTTCTCGCGCTCCATCTCGGCGATGTTCCGCTTGATGGCCGCCTTCTCGCGGGCCAGGTGGAGTGAACCGCCGGTCACCGGAAGGACGTTGATGCCGTGGATCTCCTCCGGGTTGGCGGTCCACCAGGTGGAGTACGCGCCGCCGCTGCCCCAGACCATGCCGACCGTGTCGTGGCCGAAGGAGCCGGGGAAGACCTGCTGGTCGGCGTCGAACCAGTACTGGGTGATCGCCTCGGACTCGGTGGTCAGCAGGAAGCTGCCGAGGTCGCGGAGGCTGGTGTCACCGGTGGCCGCGCCCCAGAGGACGAGTCCGGCGCTGAGGTTGATGGACTCGGAGGAGGACTCCTGGTTGTTGCCCGCCGCGAAGCCCTGGTGGCCGGAGGCCCAGCTGTGGCCCGCGTACACGTCGAAACCGCGCAGGAACGGGTAGGCGGAGTCGGTGCGGCTGGGGTTGGCGGTGTCGCGGATCAGGTGCTTGATCATCGTGCCCCAGGCGGAGTCGGCGACCCAGGCCTGGTCGTACTGGGCGATGATCGCCGCCGCGTAGACGTAGTAGCTGTAGTGGAAGTGGTGGTCGTTGAGCTCGGTGTCGCTGCCGTACGAGGCCGGGTAGCCGGTGAGGGTCTTCCAGTCCTTGTCGTAGCTGAACTCACTGGCCCCGCCCGCCGTGAACCACTCCTGGAGCCGGCCCTTCATCAGGCCGAGGAGCTTGTCGCGGGTGGCGGTCTCGCCGATCTGGTCGGCCATCGGCACGAGCTGGGCGAGGCGGCCGAGCGCCTTGCCGGTCCAGTAGGTGTCGGCGGCCCCGGAGAACGGGTCGGAGGCGTTGGCGACCTCGTTGAGATAGCCGGTGAGCCGGGCCTTGTCGACGCCGCTGGAGGCGGGCAGCGCGGGTACCACGCCGTTGTTCTTCTGGCTGGTGGTGAAGGAGGCGGACTCGCGCACCTTCATCGTGCCGCGCGGCGACACGTACGTGTAAGGGGTCAGCGCGTCGGTGGTGTGCAGCCACTGGTGGCGGTACAGGGCCTGGAGCGTGCCGCGCTCGGTGCCCTCCCTGGCCTCGGTCGTCAGGCTGTAGGTCGCCCGTACGTTGCCTCCGGTGGACTGCCAGGCCACCTGGGAGCCGGTGACGAAGCTGAAGGCGTACTTCTTGTAGGTCGCGAGCGCGTCCGTGGAGGGCAGCACGGCGAGCGAGAAGTAGTCCTTCCCGCCGAGACCGGCGGTGATCGCGGTGCCGGAGACGTTCCAGTCGCTGCCGGTCGGGGCGAAGAGGGCGTAGTGGTGTCCGGCGACGGTGATGCCGAGGACGTTGCCCTGGTCGGAGAAGACGGTGGGCGTGGAGGCGGTGGTGATGCGGGCGTCCCCGCCGGAGCCCTTGGCGTACACGAACGGCATGCCGTGGCCGATGGTGGCCCGGAAGGTGCGGGAGCCGTCGGCCCAGTAGGGCGTGACCGTCCAGTCGGACCAGGCGTCGGCCTTGGTGTCGGGTGAGTTCAGGCCGCTGAGGCCGACGGTGAGGTCGGCCTTGTGGGCGTACTCGTACTGGCGGCCGTCGCCGACGACCGCGGGCATGGTCGGATAGCCGACCTCCAGGCCGGAGGCCTTGGCCTGGTAGGTGAGGGGATGGCCGTACATGGGGGTGCTGTACGGGTTGTCGCCGTAGCGCTGGTAGGCGAGCGAGGACCACCAGTCGTTGGTCGGGACCGGCTTGTCCCGCGCGGCGGCGGTGAGCTTGGGGGTGACGGGCGCGCCGGTGTTGGTGGTCGGGCCGGAGGTACCGGCGGGGCGGGAGTCGGAGTAGCTGCCGGCGCCGGCGGGGATGGTGGCGGCGGCAGCGGGCGACGCGGCGGGGCCCAGGCCCACGGCGGCCACGGCGATGGCCAGGAGCGTCGCCGCGGCGGGTCTGGAGGCGAGTCCGGGGGCGAGTCTGGAGAGGGAGGTTCGCACGAGCAGCACCTCGATCATGGGGGGAGGAGCGCGTTCGAGAGCGCTCTCAAGTGCCAAGGAACGTAAAACTCCTGAAACGTAGGTGTCAATAGATCGCGCACAGACGGCAGTTGGAAGGGCTCCGGACGTAACCCCAAGCTGTTATGCGTTCGAGTCTTGACGGGGCGGAGGCGGTGAGGGACGCTCCAGACGCAGGTTTGAGAGCGCTCTCAAAGCGCTCGGTTCATCCCGAAGCCAAGGGAGGCTTCCCATGCCCATCGCCCGAGCCGCCAAGAGAGCCACCGCCCGCCTCGGCGCGGTCGTCCTCGCCGGGGCGCTCCTCGCCGCCTGTGGATCCAGCGACCCGTCGGACTCCTCCGACGGCGCGGGCGGAAAGGTCACGCTCAACGTCGACCTCTTCGGGTCGTTCGGCTTCAAGGAGGCCGGGCTGTACGAGGAGTACCAGAAGCTCAACCCGGACATCACGATCAAGCAGAGCGACACCCAGGACGAGGCGGACTACTGGAAGTCGCTCCAGACGCGGCTGGCGGGCGGCGGCGGTCTCGCCGACGTGCAGGGCGTCGAGGTGGGCCGCATCGCCTCGGTCACCCAGCAGCAGTCCGACAAGTTCCAGGACCTGAAGGAGTTCGGCGCCGACAAGCTCAAGGGCGAGTTCGCCGAGGCCAAGTGGTCGGCGGCGACGACCGAGGACGGCAAGATCCTCGGCCTCGGCACGGATGTCGGCCCCGAGGCGATGTGTTACCGCACCGACCTCTTCAAGCAGGCCGGGCTGCCCACGGACCGCGAGGAGCTCGCTGCGAAGTGGGCCACGTGGGACGGCTACCTGGAGCTGGGCAAGCAGTACAAGAAGAAGGCCCCCGCCAAGAGCGCCTGGCTGGACAGCGTCGGCTCGCTCTACGGGATCATGATCGGCCAGGAGAAGGAGCGGTACTACGACGCCTCCGGCGAGCTGATCTACGAGAAGAACCCGGCGGTGAAGGAGGCCTGGGACACCTCCGTGGCGGCGGCCGAGGCAGGTCTGAGCGCCAAGCTCGACCAGTGGTCCCCGCAGTGGAACCAGGCGTTCGCGGCCGGTTCGTTCGCGACGATCCCGTGCCCGGCCTGGATGCTCGGCTACGTCAAGGGCCAGGCCGGCGACGCGGGCAAGGGGAAGTGGGACATCGCGAAGCTCCCCGGCGGCGCGGGCAACTGGGGCGGCTCGTACCTGTCCATCCCGCGTGCGGCCAAGCACAAGAAGGAGGCGTACCAGCTGATCGAGTGGCTGACCGCCCCCGAGCAGCAGGCGAAGGTCTTCCAGAAGCAGGGCAACTTCCCGTCCTCGACGGGCGCCATCGAGACGATCGCGGGCGCGAAGGACGAATACTTCTCGAACGCCCCGATCGGCCAGATCTTCGGTGAGGCGGCCAAGGAGTCCCCGGTCCAGGTGCTGGGCGTGCACGACCAGAACGTGATGCAGCAGATCACGAACGCGCTGAGCGAGGTCGAGCGCAAGGGGGTGTCGTCGGACAAGGCGTGGCAGACGGCGAAGAAGGGCGTGGACAACGTGATCGGCTGACGCCGCTCACCGCCCCACCGCCCCACCGCCTCGCCTCCGTCGGTCGGGGGCCGGCCCGTCCACCCGCACGCACGGCGGACGGGCCGGCCCCACCCCCGCCCGCGCACGGCGGAGACCGGGCCACCCCCGGACCCGCCCCCGCCCGCGCACGGCGGAGACCGGCGCTCACCCCCGTACCTCCCCTCCGCCCCAGCCCGCTCCCGCTCCCGAAGGGCCGCTCCGTGTCCCTCACCGCCACCGCGAAGGCCGGGCCCCGCCCGTCCGGAACCGGGCCCGGCCCCGACGACGGCCGGGCCGCCGCCCTCCGGCGCACCTGGCGCAAGGCCTCCCCGTACGCCTATATCGCCCCCTTCTTCACCCTGTTCCTGGCCTTCGGGCTCTTCCCGCTCCTCTACACGGCGTTCGTCTCGCTCTACCGGGTCGAGCTCCAGACGAGCGGCGAGATGGAGTGGCGGGGCATCGCCAACTACACGGCGCTGTTCACCGACGAGTACTTCTGGATCTCGCTGCGCAACACGTTCACGATCGGCGTGCTGTCCACGGTCCCGCAGCTCGCGATGGCACTCGGCCTCGCGCACCTGCTGAACTACAAGCTGCGCGGCCGGACCTTCATCCGGACGGCGATCCTGCTCCCGTACGCGACATCGGTGGCGGCAGCCACGCTCGTCTTCGCGCAGCTCTTCGGCCGCGACTTCGGGCTGATCAACTACGTGATCGGGCTGGTCGGCTTCGATCCGGTGGACTGGCAGACGGGCACGGTCGCCTCGCAGATCGCGGTCTCCACCATCGTGATCTGGCGCTGGACCGGGTACAACGCGCTGATCTATCTGGCGGGCATGCAGTCGATCCCGCACGAGCTGTACGAGGCGGCGGAGATGGACGGGGCGTCGCGCTGGCGGCAGTTCGTCCACGTCACGCTGCCCGGGCTCCGACCCACGATCATCTTCACGGTGATCATCTCGACGATCGGCGCGACGCAACTCTTCGGCGAGCCGCTGCTGTTCGAAGGATCGATCTCCGGCGGCATCTCGCACCAGTACCAGACCCTCGGCCTGTACATGTACGAGCAGGGCTGGGGCTTCTTCCATCTGGGCCGGGCCGCGGCCATCGCCTGGGTGATGTTCGTCCTGATCGTGGTGCTCGTCGGGGCCAACGCCCTGCTCGTGCGCCGCCGCGCACGCAAGGAGGCCGGCCGATGACCGCGCTCGCCGCACCGCCGACCGCGCCCGGGAAGGGCCGCCCGCCGCAGGTCCCGCCGCGCCAGCGGCTACGCAAGGGGGGCGGCGGGGCGGGCCGGACGATGAAGGGCGGCTGGCTCTCCTACCTCATCCTCGGCGTCGCGCTGCTGATCTCCGCGTTCCCGTTCTACTGGACGATCGTCGCGGCCAGCCGGTCCAACGCGGACCTGGCGCAGGTGCCGCCGAGCCTGCTGCCCGGACCGAACCTGATCAAGAACTTCGACGCGGTCCTCGAAGAGGCCGACATCGGCAAGGCCCTCCTCAACTCGCTGATCGTGTCCGGCTCGATCACGCTCGGCACGGTCCTGTGCTGCACGCTGGCCGGATTCGCCTTCGCCAAGCTGAAGTTCCGGGGCCGGGGCGCGCTGCTGACGCTGACGATCGGGACGATGATGATCCCGCCGCAGCTCGGTGTGATCCCGCTCTTCATGCTGATCGCCGAGCTCCAGTGGGTGAACCAGCTCCAGGCGGTGATCCTGCCGGGCCTGGTCTCGGCCTTCGGGGTGTTCTTCATGCGCCAGTACCTGGTGCAGTCGCTGCCGGACGAACTGATCGAGGCGGCCCGGGTGGACGGGGCGTCGACGGCCCGGATCTTCTGGTCGATCGTGATCCCGATCGCGCGGCCGGGGATGGCGGTGCTCGGGATGCTCACGTTCATGACGGCGTGGAACGACTTCTTCTGGCCGATCATCGCGCTGTCCTCGCAGGAGCCGACCGTGCAGGTCGCGTTGCGTCAGCTCGGCGGCGGATACGTCAACGACCAGTCGGTGATCATGGCCGGCACGCTGCTGGGCACGCTGCCCGTGCTGCTGGTCTTCGGCCTGCTGGGCCGGCAGATCGTCGGCGGCATCATGCAGGGCGCGGTCAAGGGCTGACGCCGTACGCCGCCCGCCCCGCAGGACCGCCCCGCCCCTCGGGACCACCCGCCCCTCGGGGCCGCCCGCCCTCCCTGCGGGGCCCCGCCCCTCCTGCGGGCCCCCGCCTCCGCCCCCTCCCTCACCTCTGGAGTGTCAGTCCATGACCGCTGTCGATGCCCGTCCGGCGAACTCCGCGGGTCCCCGCCCCGACACCACGGCGGAACTCCGCTTCCCCACCGCGTTCCGCTGGGGGACCGCCACCGCCGCCTACCAGATCGAGGGCGGAGCCACCGAGGGCGGCCGTACGCCGTCCATCTGGGACACCTTCAGCCGGACGCCCGGCAAGGTGCGCAACGGCGACACCGGTGACATCGCCGCCGACCATCTGCACCGGATGCCGGACGACGTACGCCTGATGAAGGAACTGGGCGTCACCGACTACCGGTTCTCCGTCTCCTGGTCCCGGGTCCAGCCGACCGGCCGGGGCCCGGCCGTGGAGCGCGGCCTGGACTTCTACCGCCGTCTGGTGGACGAGCTGCTGGCGGCCGGGATCAGACCGGTAGCCACGCTCTACCACTGGGACCTGCCGCAGGAGCTGGAGGACGCGGGCGGCTGGCCGGAGCGGGACACGGCGCACCGGTTCGCCGAGTACGCGGGCCTGGTGGCCGGGGCGCTGGGCGACCGGGTGCCGACCTGGACGACGCTCAACGAGCCCTGGTGCGCCGCGTTCCTCGGGTACGGGAACGGGGTCCACGCCCCCGGCCGGACCAGCGACCTCGCGGCCCTGCGCGCCGCCCACCACCTGAACCTGGCGCACGGCGCGGGCGCCCGCGTCCTGCGCGACCTCCTGCCGGACACCGCCGAGATCTCCCTCACCCTGAACCTCAACGCGCTGCGCCCGCTGGCGGACACGGAGGCGGACCGGGACGCGGTGCGCCGGATCGACGCGGTGGCGAACCGGATCTTCCTGGACCCGGTCTTCCACGGCCGGCTGCCGCAGGACCTGGTCGAGGACACGGCGGAGGTGACGGACTGGTCGTTCGTCCGGGACGGTGACCTGGAGGTGACGTCGACGCCGATCGACTCACTGGGCATCAACTACTACACGCCCAGCGTGGTTTCGGCGGGGATGTCGGAGGCCCCGTCGCCGTGGGCGGGCGCGGAACAGCACGTGGCGTTCACCCCGGCGGCCGGCCCGCGCACCGCGATGGACTGGCCGGTCGACGCGAACGGTCTGTACGAGCTGCTGGCCCGCCTCCGCGACGAACTCCCCTCCGTGCCCCTGCTGGTGACGGAGAACGGGGCGGCGTACGACGACTACGCCGACCCGGAGGGCGCGGTCCACGACCCGGAGCGGGTGGCGTATCTGGACGCCCACCTGGCGGCGGTGCACCGGGCGATCGCGGACGGGGTGGACGTGCGCGGGTACTTCCTGTGGTCGCTGCTGGACAACTTCGAGTGGGCGTACGGCTACAGCAAGCGGTTCGGCATCGTTCACGTGGACTTCGCTTCCCAGCGCCGCACGGCGAAGGACAGCGCGCGGTGGTACGCGGAAGTGATCGCGCGGGGCGGCCTGGAGCGCTGAAACGGGGGCAGGGCCCGGCGGGTCGGGTCGGCCGACGACCGCCTGCCGCCTCCCGGTCACAGGTTCACGGCCTACGGGCTACGGGCTACAAGCACGCGTTACGAGCACGGGTTACGGGTTTACGCAGGGGCTCGGAGCGGCATGCGCTCCGGGCCCCGGCGCGCGTCCGGGGGCGGCTCGGGGTGCGCCCGGGACCTGTGGGCGGGCGTCCGGCCGAAGAGTACGGGCGATGAGAGTTTTCTCCTGGAATCGGCCGGACCACTTTCGGCCGGATGAATCACCGGTGAAGCCCCCCGCACCGGCGGGTAGCCGGTGCGGGGGGCGGCGGAGCACCCGCGTGGCCCGAAGAGGCCCTGGGAGTACGGCCCGACCGACGCTTCCGGAACGCCGACGGGCCCCGAAGCCGGGAGAACGGGGCTGCTCAGCCGAGGGGTGGGCCGGAGCCCGTCCGGGCCGGTGAGCCTGGTGGCGGCCCCATCCGCACGGTCGGCTCCGATCGTCCGCGCGGCCGATCCGCGTGCGCCGTGCACGCCGCCGCCCAACACCCTTTGCCCCGATGCAACTTGGCGCGAATCCGTCGCCTCCGACCGAGGCCGCTCCATAAGCCTCTTGACCTCCGGACCCCCATCCGTATGGTCTAGACCAAGCAGAGAGAGGCAGTCGGCGGTGGTGGTCACGCGCCGCCCCTGCCTCGCCCACGTACCCGGCCAGGCGCATTCGACCTCACCTTCCGAATCCTCCAGATCCCCCAGTTCCCCCAGTTCCGCCAGATCTCCGAAATCCTTCAGATCCTTCCGATCCTCCAGCCGAGGACCAGATTCCCCAGATCCTCCAGCCGAGGAGAAGAACACCCGGGCGCCGGCGAGAGGCCCGTCACCCCGTGCGCCGAAGCGACAAGTGCCGACGCTTCCCGCACACACCCCACAGGCGCCCGCGCACCCGCGCGGACCGCCCATGCACGCTTTCCCACCCCCACGGACACAGCGGGAGATCGCACATGAGGAGCCACACCGCCGAGCCGAGCCTGTCCCCGCCCGGCCGCGCACCTGAACCCCCGTCCCACACACGCGGCTTCGGCCGCGAACGTCCGGCGACAGCCGGCGCCCGAGCAGCCCTTCAACGGCTGGCCGACCACGTCAACGTCCGCGCCGTCGTCCTGCTGAGGGTGACCGTCGGGATCGTCTTCCTGGGCTTCGGCGTACTGAAGCTGTTCCCCTCGGCCAGCCCCGCCGAGCAACTGGCCGTCGACGCGGCCACGAAGATGACCCTGGGCCTCGTACCGGAGACGGTGCTGCTGCTCTCCCTCGCGGCACTGGAGACGGCCATCGGGATCGGCCTGATCGCGGGAGGCCGCCTGCTGCGCCCCGCTCTCGTCGCGTTCTTCCTCCACATGGGCGGCGTGTTCTCGACCCTCGTCCTCCTGCCCGACGCGATGTGGCAGTCCCACTCCCCCGCGCCGACCATGGAAGGTCAGTACGTCGTCAAGAACGTGGTCCTGGTGGCCGTGTGCCTGGTCGTGGCCGCCGACGCGTGGGGAAGCGGGTCCAGGGCGTCACGGTGTCCGGACGGTACCGACCGAACACCGCACGAATGAAGAAAGCCCGGCCCCCGGTCCGCTCCCGGAACGGGGACGGCGATCAGGCGATCAGCCGACGTGGACCGGCACCTCGGCGAGCTGCTGCGGGGTGACCGAGGGGCGCGGCCCGCGGAGCATGGTCGCGGCGACGACCGCCGCGACCACCAGGGTGACGGCCGTGGCGAGGAACACCGCGGAATAGCCCTCGGTGAGGGCGGCCCCCCGGCCCGAGCCGGCCGCGGCGGACCGCTCGACGGCGCCGAGGTAGATCGTGGTGAACACCGAGAGGCCCACGCAGCCACCGATCTGCATGGCTGAGTTGACCAGGGCCGATGCCGCGCCGGCGTCGTGGTGACCGACGCCGGCGAGCGCGACGTTCTGCACCGGGATGATCACGAACGCGATGCCGATGCCCACGACCACGAGGCCGCCGAACACCTCCGTCCAGTAGCTCCCGTCGGCCGTGACGAAGGTCAGCCACACCATCCCGGCCGCGGCGATCAGCGGCCCACCGGTCATCAGGACGCGCGGCCCCCGGGTGGGCAGCAGCCTGGCGGCCACGGGTGCGGTGATCATGGTCGCGAAGGTCATCGCGAGGCTCGCGAGTCCGGCGAGCAGCGGGGAGAGCCCGAGCACGATCTGGAGGTGGAACATCAGGTAGAGGGTCATCCCGATGTAGACGGCGCCGATGGCCGCCTGGATGAGGAACGCTCCGGCACGGGCACGGTCACGCACGACCCGCAGCGGCAGCAGCGGCTGCGCGACGCGGGACTCGATCCACACGAACACCGCCAGCAGGACCAGGCCGGCGGCGAGGAAGCCGATGGTGTCCGGCTCGGTCCATCCGGACTCGGCCAGGGTGAACCCGTAGACGAGGGCGGCCAGGCCGAGGGTGACGGCGAGGGTGCCCCAGATGTCGTACCGGTTGTCGCCCTCGACCCGGCTCTCGGAGACGAACAGCAGCGCGCCGATCAGGCCGACGACGGCGAAGACGATGTTGACCAGCAGGCACCACCGCCAGTCGGCGTACTCGGTCAGGACACCGCCCAGGGCCAGGCCCACCGCGGCGCCGGTGCCGGCGACGGTGCCGAAGACCGCGAACGCCGTTCCGCGCTCGCGCCCGGCCGGGAACGTGACCGTCAGCAGAGCAAGCGCGGCGGGGGCCAGCAGCGCCGCGAAGGCGCCCTGGAGACCGCGCGCCGCGATCAGCTCGGTCCCGCTCTGCGCGAGACCGCCCCACACGGAGGCGGCGCCGAATCCGAGCATTCCGACCATGTAGCTGCGCTTGCGCCCCCAGTAGTCGGCGACGCGTCCGCCGAGCAGCAGCAGGGCGCCGAACGCCAGGACGTACGCGGTGATGACCCACTGCCGCTCGGTGTCGCTCAGCTCCAGTTCGAGCTGGGCCTGGGGCAGGGCCACGTTGACGATGGTCGCGTCGAGCACGACCACCAGCTGTGTCAGCGCGATCACCGCGAGCGCCCACCATCGGCGGGGATCGGGTATGGAGGGCTGGGAAGGCAGGGGGACAGACATGAAGAAACCTCCGGGGTTCTGTCCAGATGAGCGCCGGAGGTTTCAAGCCTCGGACCGGACACCGCAAGGCGGGGTCCGACCACCTCGGCCACGGGGCCGAGCCCATCCATCCTAACCACCCGCCGGGGCCCGGTCCGCGCCGAAAGCGGACGTGATCCGGCTCACAGGCCGGTACGGATCACGTCGTCCCGCCCCCGTCCCGGCACTCGGGGAAGAGATGAGGATGCTGCGCGGCGAGGACCCGGGTGATCGCCTCGTCGGTGGGGTCCGTGACGCCCCAGCTGTGTTCGGACCGATGCCCGGCGAACAGCTCGCACGCCTCCTTCCGCGCATCACGCGCAGGGCACCACGGGAGCGAGTCCAAGCGCGTACGCTCCGCGCTCCACCTGACCCAGACGGCGCTTCCGGGCCGACCGCCCTCGTCCCACAGCAGCGCCGCGTGATCGTGGTCGGTCTCGTGGTCACCGGCATGGTCCTCGCCCAGTTCGCAGAGCACGTGTCCGGGCTCCGGCCGGCGCCCGGGGGCGGACAAGGGGAGAAGGAAATCCGGGGGCTTCAGCAGGGCAACAGCGGTGCACTGGTTCACGGTTGAGGCCGTCCTCATGAGGTGTCGGACCCGTCGCCGGACAGGAGCCGCTCGGCGATCAGGTCGCCCAACGGGTCCGTCACGCTCCAGGAATGGGGCGCGGGGTGATGGTCGGGGAACGCGCACTGCCGTACGACGCCGGTACCGAGGTGGCGGAGGACGGCCGGGCACCACGGCACGGAGGCCACCCGGTGGGACCGGTCCGGGCCGGTACCGGTCCAGAAGAACCACAGAGCCGGAGCGCTGGACGGCTCGGCCGCCCGGAGGAAGGCGGCGTGCTCGGTGAAGGCGTCGTGCTCGCCCAGTTCGCAGAGGAGGAAGGAGGGCGGGACGACGGTGTCCGGAGCGTCACTGGGAGGAGCCTGGGTCACGGCGGTGCATTGCAGCACGTCGGCCTCTTCTGTCGGCGGGCCTAGAGATGATCGGTCAGGGAACCGCGCCACCCCGAGAGGGTCAGGCTCAGCCCGACAGCGGGGTCGACCACGGTGAACAGCAACGGAAAACCTGCTTCCAGGGCCCGTATCGCGTCGTCCTGGCGCTCACCGTCGGTCGCCCAGGCCCGCAACCCCTGGGGCGCGTCGGAGCCGTGGAAGAGGACGGGCCGCACATCAGGGGCCGACGACGACTCCGGCGGGCCGGGGTGCCTCGTGCGCCCGCGCCCGTGTCCGTGCCCGTGTCCGTGCCCGTGTCCGTGTCCGTGTCCGTTGGCCAGGCGGAGCGCTTGCCCCCGCAGCCACAGGAGGGCCAGCCGCCGGTTCCGTACAGTCACACCGCCGAGCGAGGCGAACCACTGCCCGTCCGTCAGGGTGACCTCGGCGGCGTACCCCGTGCGCGTCATACGACACGCTCGCCGGTGACCGCGAGCCGGACCCGCGACCGGGCGAGGACGCTCACAACACCTCACCCCGGCTCCGGGCGTTGGCCCGCGCGGTACGGGCCCGGAGCTGCTCTATGGGAAGCGCGGGGCGTACGTGGCGGGGCTCGACCTCCCACTCGATGCCGCCGCCGATGGGGCGGAGGGACCAGTAGAGGCCGGCGATGCCACGGAACTCGCCCACGCGATTCCCGCGGCTGGTGTCCACCATGGGCGTGCCGGGGGCCGGGGGAACCGTGGGGCCAGGAGGCTCCGGGGTATTCGGACGCGCGTTCTCGCCGTACACCTATCGCTCCTCTCCGTAGCTGTTTGACTACCGGGGGTCCTCAGAGTGGCCTAGCGTGAAGAACCCTTCAACTAGCTGGAAAAGAAGGAAGGGGAGGGGCTTCAGCATGGTCAATCGCAAGGATCTGAACCCGGGCAGCAGCCCGCAGGCGGCCTACGGCGCCCGCATCCGGCGGTTCCGGGAGGCGCGGGGGTGGAGCCAGGAGGAACTGGCCCCCCGCATCGGGTACTCCAGTCAGCATGTCTCGGCCGTGGAAACTGTTCGCAAACCGCCAACCCTGCGCTTTTCGCGTAGGTCTGACCAGGCGTTCGGTACGACCGGCACGGCCGACTCGTTCGAGCGCGAGTGGGCCGAGCTGCGGAACGGCTCGCTGCTGGAGGGCTTCCCGGAGTACGTCGGGTACGAGGGCCGGGCGGTGGAGATCAGGCTGTTCGACGTCGGCCTGATCCCAGGGCTGTTACAGACACCGGAGTACGCACGTGCCGTGGCATACGGGCACGTAGAACGCGGATCCATCACCGCCGAACAGGCTGACGAGCGCGTCTCGTTCCTGGCGGAGAGGCAAGCGGCGCTGGTGCGGTCACGTCCGCCCATGGTCTTCGTCGTCATGGACGAGAGCTGCCTGCATCAGGCTGTCGGCGGAACGGAGGTCATGGACGCTCAGCTGGAACGGCTGGAGGAGATGGCCGCGCTACCCAACTGGATCATCCAGGTGGCACCGTTCAGCCTGGGGGCACGGAGGGCGTTCTACCTGCCGGTCAATCTGCTGACCCTTGCCGACCGCTCCATCGTCGCGTATGCCGAATCGCAGACACAGGGGTACGTCGAGCGCGAAACTTCGTTCGTCGTACCCATGCTCACGGCCTACCATCAACTCCAGGGCGAGGCGCTGTCGAAGGCGGCGTCTGTGGCCAAGATCAGCCAGTTGCGAAAGGGCACCCCGTGATGAGCGAATCCCCCCGTTGGTTCAAGTCCTCGTACAGTGACAACGGCGGCAACTGCGTCGAGGTCGCCGCCAACCTCGCCGCCACACGCGGCATCGTCCCGGTCCGCGACTCGAAAGACATCAGCGGCCCCGTACTGAGCTTCCCCGCCGACGCGTTCTCCACCTTCGTCGCCGGGGTACAGGCCGGAAGGCTCGACACCGTCTGACGGGACGAGCCGACACCGCCCCACCGTGCCGCGCACGGTGGGGCTTCCTGCTACGAAAGGACACCTCATGACGAACGAATCCCCTCGTTGGTTCACGTCCTCGTACAGCTCGAACGGCGGCGCCTGCGTCGAAGTCGCCGCCAACCTCGCCGCCCCGCGCGCCATCGTCCCGGTCCGTGACTCCAAGGTCGCTGACGGCCCCGTGGTCGACGTCCCCGTCACCGCGTTCTCGGCCTTCGTCGAGGCCGTCCGGGGCGGAACGTTCGACACGGTCTGACGAGCCGTCCCAGGACCGCCGCCCCACCGTGCCACGCACGCGCACCCGCACGGTGGGGTTTCCTGATCGGCCGCCCCCGCGCGTCCGGCCCGGTGGACCCGGCTCATGTGCCGTAAGAGCTGGTCACGTTACGGCGACGGGACGGGTGCGGACCCAGTACGAGCGGGTGGCGGCGATCAGGGCGCATCCGTAGACGCCGAACGCGGCCATGCCGATCCAGCCGTCACTGGTGCGTTGACCCGCTCGTGCGGGGAGGGCGGCAGCATGGTCAGCCCCTGGGAAGCCGATCCTGACACCGGATTCAAGAGACGTCTCGGAAAGTCGCCCCGCTCCCACCGCCCGCTGACCGCTGCCCGCGCGGCCCTGGCGAACCCTTTCCCAGGTCGCAACTACAACCTGAGATCTCTACCAAATCCGGAACGGTTCACTCACCGAATCACTCGTGCCCTGCCCTGGGTGCGGAAACCGAGCGCGTGGCGATAGATCTCGGGCATGCGGTAGCGCCCGTCGGCGTCTCTGGCCAGTGCACCCCACTGCTCCAGGGCTTCGACCGCGTCAGGGGCCAGGTTCAGGTCAGCCGCATCAAAGGGCATCTTGACGGAGTCCGAAAAGGTTGCCATGTGCCGAAGGAGTTTCCCGAGGCGGGGATTCTCCTGATTGATCTCCTGTACCTTCTCGCGACTGCAGGCTCCCAGCGCGTGACGCATGGCAGCCGGGGTCAGAACTCGGTCCTGCCAGCGCTCATCGCCGGTGGAAGCGGAAGCCGCCTCCCGCAGGAAACGGACGACATCGCGAGCCTGGATCTGTTCATTGAAGTCGGCGAGAGCCGCGGGGACCCACCGCTCGGTCCACGCTTCACGCGAGTTCTCGGTACCGAGCTTCGCGCCCCAGAGGGGAAGGAGAGCTTGGACGATCTCGTCGAAGCCCATATCTGCGATCGGAGAGTCAGGCGTCACCACTGCGTTGGAGCTTGACGCGATCCACAACGACAGCCGGAGCGCGTCTTCGGCGTCCCAGCGAAGCTCGTAAGGGGAATAGCGGTCGAGGAACTGCCCGAGGTTCTGCTTGATCGCCGTGCGGACCAGGTCCTGACGCACGAACACCACGAGGCCGAGCGAGCGGTTGCGGAGGCGACGGAACCAGGCCGGGACCTCGATCAGCAGGGTTCGGAGGGCGATGCGCCGAGGTTCCGCATCCAGCGTCTCGAGCCAGTCCTCCAAGCCATCAATCACGAAGACACAGGCTCCGGACGTATCCAAAGTCCGCTGGATGAGGAATTCCTCGGCTGGTTCGCCGTGTGGGGCACCGGCTGACCAGGCCAGGCATTCCAGCCAGCGCCGTCTCCAGAACTCTGACTCGTGGGCCTGTGCATCCGTCAGGCCGGCGTTCAGATAGCTGCGGAGTTCATCAGCGGTGACGCCTGGCCCACCTGCGGCGCGGTCCCTGAGGGCTTGTGGTGAGAGCACGCCGGTTTGCGGCTCCGCGATGTTGGCCGGGTCCAGGACAGGAATGACCATTGCTGTCCGCTCGACGCTCTGACCGTTCTCGCGCGCGAAGGCGTCCCACGTGCCTGCGGTGCACATCCTGGCGAACGTGAACGTCTTGCCTGCGCCTTTCGCGCCGACGACGACTGCTACCGGGAGGTCGGTGCTGTGATCTGCGATCAGGCGACGTACCGGCTCGGTCGTGAGGAAGCCGAGACTGGAATCCATACCTTGTCGCTCAGCGAAGACGAGACGACCTGCTGCGCTTTCCATTGCGCGTCGGCGCTCGTCCAAGGTTGACAGCTCGTCTGTGGACGCCGGTGCCGCTTGCGTAGCGCTCGGTGCGAACTCACTGAGCAAGCTGGGCAGACCGCAGCGTCGGATGACTTCCACGACTGCGTCCCAGTCTTGCGGGAGTGCGAGCAGCTCTTCGCGGAACGGACTCAGCAGTGGCTCGGTCAGAACTTGTTCGTCCACCGCGAGGTCTTCCGAGGTGTACTCATCAGTGGCCGCCATGGCAAGGGTGGACGACAGCGCTGCGGACAGACCACGTCGGGCCTCCTCGGCATGAAGGTCATGGACGTCCAGCCGGTACTGCGTCACGATCGCGCCGGGAGTCGGATCCGTTCGCGCTACGGCCGGAGACTGGGCTCCCAACTGCCGGATCATAGTCTCCGTCCCCTGAAGGGACTGGCTACTGACCGTGGTGACGAAGATCCGAGTCACGCGGGGGTCCAGCAAGATGGGTGCTGACAGCTCAGAGGCTCCGGCCCGCAAGTCCAACACGACGGTGTCGACCTCGGCCGCGACAGCGAGGGCCGCAAGGGATTCGCTGAGGAAGTACGGTGAGCGGTCCTCGGTCAATAGGTCGGTGGGGCTGATTCGGGGCGGACCGAGTCGACTACGTCGGCTGGCGGGAAGAACGGTCACGCGGCCTGACCCCGAGTAGCGTGAGACACGCTGGTTGGGAAGATAAGCAGCAGCGATTTCCACCGCCTGAGTGGGGTCACCTTGCTTGGAAGAGTGCAGGAGAGCGAGAACGTCCTCGTACGCGACGTCGCAGCGGCCCCCCTGTGCTTGGTACATCCAGGTAATGCCGGGGGCTTCCAGGTCCGCGTCCACGAGGAGAACGTGCTGGCCCTGGGAGGCCAGAAAATCAGCGAGAGCCACGGCATGCAACGTGCGTCCCACGCCGCCCTTGAAGGAGTGGAATGCGATGAGCTGCTTGTCACCGGCGAACTGAGTGTGCTCGGGTCGCGGCAGGGCGTCCCCCAGGGCTGAGGTGACACGACGCTCACTGAGTCGCGGACGGCGGGGGGCTGCTCCGAAATCGTCCGACTCGGCCAGGCGCACAGGGAGGGAGCGGGGGGCGTGAGTTGCGGGACGATCCAGGGCGAGTTCCAGGCCCGCGTCATTTTCAGCCGCTGATCCGAGGCCGAACTGGCTGTCCAGCCACTCGCGGACTGCTCCGCTCTCCGTACCTGGGCGCACCGTCAGTTCCAGAGTGTCCCACCAAGCGTCGACCTCCAGGAGCCACTGCGGCCACTGGCCGTCCGTAGCTGCCTCGGCCAGTTGAGAATCGATGTCCACCCAGGTGAAGAGCTTGCCGGCCATATCGCTCAAGATCCTTTCCTGGCGTCCTTCACCAGCGACTTCAAGGCTTCCAGCGCAGCTTTCTGATCATCCACGCACAGTTCTGCACCATAGCGCCATGCCTCATGCAGCTGATGGCTCTCGATCCACGTGCTGTCCTTGTGCCGACGACACCGCAGTGGGTCTTGTCCGGGGGTGGGGTCCTGAAGATTCAACGCCTTGGCCAGTCGGCGCAGATTGTGGGATCGCAGGTCACTGGGTAGCGCAGACGTGTCCTCACGCTGCAGGATCCAGCGCAACACCTCGGCCTTCAACCCGCACTCGGCAGCATAGAAGAGCAGCAACCCGCTGATCGCGCCGTCCCCTGCCTGCTCGGCGGCGTCTCCCTGTTTCGCGAGCCGCTCGCGGCTTCGCCGCAGCTCGCCTACCCCCACGTCGACCATCGCATCAGACTACTGGCTGAGGGTCGGGGGACGGCCTCCTGGAGGCGCCTGGACGCACCGGACAAGGCCATCGGCACGGATGCCACGGATGGCACGAGCTCACCCCGCCCACCTCCCCGCCGGGAACGTCAGCGCGACCCAGCATCGACACCGGTGCGGCCACCACGACAGCGGCGAGCCGGTGGCGTCCTGGGGGGGGCTGTCATCTCGGCTCCGCCCGGAACGCCCGGCGGTAGGCGCCCGGTGTCGTGCCCAGGGCGTCGAGGAAACGTCTGCGGAGGTTGGTGGCCGAGGAGAGCCCGACGCGGCGGGCGACGGTGTCCACCGGGAGATCGGAGGACTCCAACAGCTCCCGGGCCGCGACGATCCGCTGTGCGAGCAGCCACCGCCCCGGGCTGGTGCCGAGCTGCTCGGTGAAGCGACGGGCCAGGGTGCGAGCGGAGCAACCGGCGTGTGCGGCCAGGTCCTCGACGGCCAGCGGTTCGTGGAGGCGGCCCGTCGCCCACTCGACGAGTGGCGCTAGCGAGCCGTCGACCTGGGAGGGGTGGGGCGGCGCGGCGTACTGGAGTTGCCCCCCTTCGCGGTGCGGCGGCATGACCATGTTCCGGGAGACGTGCGCGGCGTACTCGGCGCCCTGGTCGGCCCGTACCAGGTGCAGGCACAGATCGACCCCGGCCCCGGCGCCCGCGCTCGTGGCGACGTCGCCGTGGTCCACGTACAGCACGTCCGGATCGAGGCGGACGGCCGGGAAGCGCGCGGCGAACTCGTCCGCCAGCGCCCAATGGGTGGTCGCCGAGCGGCCGTCGAGCAGACCGGCGTGGGCCAGGGCGAAGGCGCCGGAGCAGATGCTGACCACGCGTGCGCCCCGCTCGTGCGCACGGCGCAGAGCCCGTACGACAGCGGGCGACGGGGGTTCGTCGGTGGGCAGCCAGCCGGGGACGATCACGGTGGCCGCCCGGTCCAGGGCGTCAAGGCCCTCCATGACGAGCATGTCGTATCCGGCGCGCGTGGCGACAGGGCCGGGGTTCTCGGTGCATACGCCGAAGGTGTAACGGGTGGGCAGCTCGCGTCGTGTGATGCCGAACACTTCGGCGGCACAGGCGAGTTCGAAGGTCGACTGAGGTGCGTGGACGAGTGCCGCTACACGGTGCATGGCAGGAAAGTACCGGAGAACGTCAATCGAGACACTGGGCGGGGCGTGGGCGGTCGACAAGGCTTGCCCCATGACGAAGCAGAAGCCACGAACGGCACAGACGACGCAGGCAGAGGACACTTCGGCGCGGGCGGGGGGACAGCTGCCCGGCTACGTCTGGTCCGCCGTGCACGACGCGCCCGCGCATGAGATCTTCCCCGGCATCCGCGTGCGCCCCCTATGGAGCGGCGGGAACGGCGCGAAGGCCCAACTGCTGGAGATGGATCCGCACACGTGCTGGGAGGGCATCGACGTGCACGAACCGGGGCCGGAAGAGGTTTTCGTTGTCTCCGGTGTCTTCAACGACGGTCAACGGGACTATCCGGCAGGCTCGTTCATTCACGCTCCCGCCGGCTCCTGGCACATCCCCCAGACGGCGTCGGGCTGCACGCTCTTCGTCTTCTACCCCGAAGGCTGAGTGCCTGGAGGCGTAAGTACTTGAGTGCTTGAGTGCTTGCCGCAGCCGGTCACGGCAGGTCTTCGAGGCGCTCCATGTGCTCCTCGCCCCACTCCCCGAGCGGCATCAGCGCGGCGACGAGTGAGCGGCCGAAGTCGGTCAGCGAGTACTCCACCTTGGGCGGCACCTGCTCGTGCACCTCGCGGTGGACGAGCCCGGCCGCCTCCAGCTCGCGCAGTTGCAGCGTCAGCATCCGCTCGCTGATTCCGGCGACCGTCCGCCGCAACTCCCCGAAGCGCAACCGCTCTTCCTCACCGAGCCAGAAGAGGATCAGCCCTTTCCATTTTCCGCCCATGACGGCGATGGCGGCGTCGAATCCGCAGGTGTACTTCGGCATGACCTCTCCCACTGACAAGAGTGTGGGTACCGAACAAAATTGTCGGTACTTGTGCAATCTATCGTGCCGTCACAGCATGGAGATCACCGGAGCCCGGACCAACGGGCCTTCCGTGCCCACCCTCCAACTCCCGTAACAGGAGCGGCAAATGTCCACGCGCAACCAGCAACAACACCAGCACCAGACCCCCGTGACCGTCATCGGCCTGGGCGCGATGGGAAGCGCACTGGCGGCGGCCTTCATAGCGGCGGGGCACCCGACCACGGTGTGGAACAGAACCGCGTCACGGGCTGCCCCGCTCGTCGCCCAGGGCGCCGCGCATCCGGAGACCGTGGCGGAGGCCGTCGCGGCGAGCCCGCTCGTGATCACCTGTCTGACGACGTACGAGGACACCATCGAGGCCCTGGAGCCGGCGGCCACCGCGCTGAAGGGCCGGGACCTCGTGACCCTCAACAGTGGGTCTCCGGCCGGTGCCCGCCGCACGGCGGAGTGGGCGCGCGGGCACGGCGCACGCTACCTCGGCGGCGCGATCAAGAACGTACCGCCGGCGGTGGGCGCCGAGGACACGCTCCTCTACTACAGCGGCGATGGCACTGTCTTCACCGCCCACGAACCGGTGCTGCGGGTACTGGGGGGGGACACCGTGTATCTCGGTGCCGACCCGGACCTCGCCGCTCTGTACGAAATGGCGGTGGGCGGCACGCTGCTGCCCGCCCTCGTCGGCTTCTTCCAGGGGGCGGCGGCGCTGCGGGCACGTGGCCTGGAGGCGGCTTCGATGGTGCGGTTCAGCGAACAGTGGTTGCAGATGATCGCTTCGGTGCTGCCCGTGCTGGCCCGGGAGATCGACAGCGGCGACTACAGCGAACCGCTGTCGTCGGTGAACGTCTTCGTGGCCGGGGCCGCGCACGACGCGGAGCTCGGGAAGGAGGCGGGCCTCGACGTGGAGTGGCACAAGCCGTTCCACGAGCTGCTGGAGAGGGCGGTGGAGGCCGGTTACGGGACGCAGAGCATCGCGGCGCTGACGGAGATCCTCAAGGAGCCCCGTCGGGACGCGCTCACCCCGCCCACCTCCCCGTCAGGAACGTCAGCGCGACGAGCGTCGTCACCGGCGCGGCCACGCTCAGGTACGCCGTCCTGAACCACGGTCTCCGCAGGCTCAGCGCCGCCAGGCCGATCCACAGCGGCCACCACAGCAGCGTCGCGCGCGGGATCGACGTGTACCAGTACGAGGTGCCCAGGGCCCAGAGGCTGAGGGCCACGTACAGCGCCTCGGGCCAGCGACGGCGGTACAGGAGCACGGCCACCAGTGCGAGCCCCACCAGCATCGCCACGAGTTCGGCCTGGAACATGAGCGCGTAGCCGGTCGTCTGCGTGTGGCTGAACGCCCCGTCCCACGTGTTCGACCACGCCTCCCACGGGGTGTGGAACGTCCGGTACCACCCGCGTTCCTGCGCGTGCTTCCAGGCCATCCAGTCGCCGGTCCGCGCGTGCAGGTACCAGCTGTACGCGGCCGGGGGCAGCGCCGGGAGCAGCATCCAGCCGGCGGCTCGCCAGCTCCGCCGGTCCCGCTTCTCCCGGGCGGTCAGCACGAAGAGCAGGGCGATGGCGGCGGCGAGGAACAGGCCGCTGACGCGCACCGTCGTCGCCAGGGCCGTCAGCACGGCGGCGAGCGCCCAGCGGTGCCGCACGGCGGCGAGCCAGGCGGGCAGGGCGAACGCGAGGAACAGCGCCTCCGTGTAGCCGGCGGCCAGGAACACCGCGCAGGGCGAGAGCAGGAAGAGAACAGCCGTACGGCGGCCCGCCGCGTCCTCCGGCAGATACGCCCGCGCGATACGGGCCAGGGCCAGTACGGCCACCGCCCCCGCGACGAACGAGATCAGCAGCCCGGCCGCCGTCCAGTCCGGCACCACCGTGTGCACGGCACGGAGCAGGAAGGGATAGCCCGGGAAGAACGCCTCCCGGTTGTCCCAGCCGCTCGTCCACGGGCCAGCGCCCGCCGGGAAGTAGCCGTCGCGCGCTATGTGGAGGTAGTGGTTCGCGTCCCACCGCTGGAAGGACGCGAGTACGGGCGTCGCCTCCCGCGTGCCGGGGCGGGCCGGGAACAGCCAGCGGGCGAAGTGGACCGTGATCCACAGGGATATTCGGGTCAGGAGGTAGAGCCACAGCACGGCCCGGTCGGCAGGGGTCAGGCGGGCCGCCGCCCGGCGGAGCCGCCCCGTCCGGGGCTCGGGCGGGGCGGCAGTCCGGGGTTCGGCGCGCGCGGACGTCCGGGGCTCGGGTGGTACGGGGCGGCCGGCGGAAGGCCGCAGCCCGGGGGAGAGCGTGGACAACTGAGGCACCTTTCGGGCGTGCCTCGCGGATACGCGGATACGTCGAGGCGTACGGGATCGCCCGGTGAGGTCGCCGGGGCGGGGAGGAAGCGGAAACGGGCGGACCATGGCGGACCCGGACGGGCCCGGGTTATCGGGTACGGCGGCGCGGCGTCAGCCGGGGTGTCAGGGCATCGACGTCGCCCCATCGGTCGTCGCCGACGGCGTGGACGGCGTGGACGGCGTGGACGTGGGCGGCAGCCGCGTCGTACCCGGACCCGTCTCCCTGCTCGTACCCGTGCCCTCACTCGTACTCGTACTCGTACTCATACCTGTCGGCGCTCCGCCCGGCCCGGTGGACCGGCCCTCCGGCAGCGTGGTGCTCGGCGTCGGCGGCAGGGACGGCGGCTGCGTCGACAGCCGGTCCGACGGTACGGGTGACGGATAGCTGGGCGACGGGTCCGTGGCCGGGGCGACCGGCTGCGGCCGCACCGGCAGCAGGCTCACCGCGACCGCGCCGCCCCCGCCGACGACCAGGCACACACCCACTGCCACCAGGGCCATCCGGCGTCGCTGCGCGCGCATTCCTCGTCGCGTGATGCTCGACGCGTCGTCCGCGTCGGAGCGAGCCTGCCCGAACTCACCGGCCTCCCGGAACAGGGACCGCAACGGATCCCGCGGGTCAGACATCAGGGGCCTCCTCGATGCGGGGGTCCCGCAGACGGTGGGCGAGCGCCGCCCGTCCGCGAACCAGATGCGTCTTGATCGTGCTGCCGGAAAGCCCGGTCTCCCCGGCGATCTGCTCAACCGTGAGGTCGCACAGGTAGTGCAGGGTCAGCGTCCGCCGCTGCTGCGGGGGCAGTTCCCGGAGCGCGTCGACCAGGACCACATGGCCCGGGTCCGGCGGCTCCACGTGTCCGGGCGCGCCGCTCCCCCGGCTCCAGGCGTCCGCCGAACGCCGCCGGAAGCGCCAACGGCTCACCGCCAGCCGCCAGGCGACCGTACGAATCCACGCCTCGGGGCTGCCGTCGCGGTCCAGCCGGCCGCGCCGGACCCACGCCTTGACGAACGCCTCCTGCACGACGTCCTGCGCCTCCTGGAGATCGCCGGTCATCACGTACAGCTGGCCCGTGAGACGTGCGACCGCCTGGGCGTAGAACTCTTCGAACTCCTCGACGGTCAAAACTTGCTCCCGGACTCTTTCGCTTCACCGGGTATACGCCCGCCGCAGGTCATCCGGTCGACACTACCCAGGAGAAATCGGGGGTGACGGTCGTCACAGCGTCACAACGTCACAGCGTCACTGCGGTCGAAGGGCGCTGCGCAGCGCGACGGTCGCGGCCGGCCGGACATCGTGCCCGTGCCGGTCCATCCAGGCGAGCCACGCGTCGATGTCGTCGTCCATGTCCGGCTCCTCGCCCTTCCCGGCGTCGGTCGTCCGCTCCCGCAGCCACGCGACGGCGTCCTCGCGCCGCTCCACCGCGTGAGGGGCAAGCTCGCCGACGGTCAGCACGAGTTGCTCCGCCACCGACAGATCGGGCTCGTCCTCGAACCGGGCCAGGAAGCGGTCGACGAGGTCGTCCGCCCGGCGGATGGCCCCTGCGAGTACGGCGGCCACTCCGACCCGGATGTCCTCGTCGCCTTCCACGTCGTCGGCGAGGAGCGGCAGCAACGCGTCGACCGCCCGATCCCAGGCGGCGGGCCAGGCGGCTGGTGCGGTGCGCCACCGCCCGCCGTGCCCCAGGCCGAGTTCCGCGGCGCGGGCGGCGTTCCCGGCTCGGGCGAGAACGACGAGCGTCTCCAGGATCTGCGGACGCACCTTCACGGCCGGGTCCCTGACGGCCTCGACGAGGAACGGAAGCACCTCGGGCGCCGCGGGGGACACCGAGCTGCCGTCGCCGCAGCACGCGAAGTGAAGGATGGCTTGGGCGTTTTCGGCCGTCAGCAGATCGGGGGACCAGTGCCGCTCCAGCAGGTCCGGCCCGTACTGCCCCTCCGGCAGGGGGATGTAGAGGTCGACGACCTTCGTCCAGTCGACCTCCGCGGCGAACCGGGCCGTCAGCTCCGCGCCCGCGCCCGCGCCCTCACTCGCGTCCTCTGGGTCCTTCATACCGTCCCCCGTTCCGCTTCGGCCTCCCGAAGCTCAAGCCGTGAGATCCGAGCGCTCTTAACAAGGATGGGGTGGATGGGTCAGTTGTCCCACCCACCCACCCTGGCTACGAAGTTGACAATTTGTGATCGAGTTGCGACACACGGTCGCCAGGCTCTAGCGTGCGGAGGACCTGGACCAAAAAAAGTCGACCCCCACCGGTGCTCCAACACCGACAGGGGTCTGACCACCGAAGATCGATCCACTCAGAAAGACACGATCCCCATGGCTGCCAGCCAGTTTAGTGATGCCCACCGCACCCCGCGCGAGACCCCGCCCGAGAGCGATGCCGCGAGCCCGCCCGCGAGCCCCTCCGCGAACCCCCACCCCCTTGCCAACCCCGGCTACGGCAAGCGCTCCGCCCCCGGCGAACGCCCCCGCACCGACCGGGACTTCGCCCACCTCCTCCCCCGCGACGCCGCCGTCGCCGCCTACATCGACCGGCTGCCCGACGGCTCCGACATCTCCGTGAAGACCCTGGCCAAGCACCTGCCGTACGGCCAGTGCGCCCTGGGCACGACCCTCAACCGGCTCCAGGACGCGGGGCACCTGCGGCGCGGCAGCGAGTGCGTGATCACCGACGAGGTCATGCTCTGGGTGACGCGCACCTTCTTCTCCCGCACCGCACGCGAGGACGACTGGTGGAACGCCTACACCCGGGGTGACGCCCCGCCGGACGAACCCCGGCGGCCGACCCGCTCGCGGGCGTTCATCCTGCTGGCGGCGCTCGGCCGGACCGCCCCCGCGCTGACGCTGTCCGCCGCCGACTGCGTACAGCTGGAACCGCAGGTCAGCGAGTGGTTCGCGCGGGGCGCCACGGAGGCCGAGCTGCTGCACGCGCTCACCGGCGGACTGCCGTCGCCCGTCCACTGCGCCGCCCGCCTCGTCGAACGGCGACTGCGCGACAAGCTGCCGCCCGAGCGGGTCCTGCCGGGCCCCCGTACGGTCCTGCGCACCCTGGAGTGCGGTGAGTGCGGGGCCCCCGGCGCGCCCGAAGCGCCGCTCGGCGGCCTCTGCCGGCCGTGCCGGGGTCCGTCCCCACAACCCCCGGTCGGCCCGCCGGGAGCCGTGCAGCCGCCCGGCGTACGGGACCGGATGAACGCGGTCCGGGCGGGTCTGACTCCCCGATCCGAGAGGACATACCGATGACCGTGCAGCTCACCCACAGACCGGACAGGGCACGATGGAGGGGAGGAGGCGACGCCATGACCCCCAGCACCGCCGATCACGTCCCGCACGCCCAGCTGTCCGTCGAGGAGTTCGAGCAGCTCGCCCGTACGTCCCCCGAGACCGTGACGCTTGAGCTCATCAACGGAAAGCTGGAGGTCAAGCCAGTGCCGGACGGGGACCACGGAACCATCTTCATGTGGCTGCTGCGTCAGTGCATGCAACATCGCCCCGAACTCGACCTGCACCCCGAACAGGGGCTGATGGTGGAGGCGTACCGGCAGGGCCGGGCCCGCCCCGACGGCGCTCTCGCCCCCCGTCGGCACTTCGCCGGGCAGGGGGAGTGGGCGCCCGCCAAGGGTGTTCTGATGACGGTGGAAGTGACCTCCTACGACTACGACACCGACCGTCGTGACCGTAGCGAAAAGCCTCACGGCTACGCGGCAGCGGACATCCCGGTGTACCTCTTGATCGACCGCGAGTCGGGCACCCTCGTCGTCCACAGCGAGCCCGTCAAGGGCCGCTACCGGCAGCAGCACTCGTACGACTACGGCGACGCCGTCCCCCTCCCCGGCCCCGTCGACATCACCCTGGACACCGAGGAGCTCAAGGACTACGCCCGCTGAAGCCTCACCGCACCTCGGCCGCGAGCTGGGTGGTCGCCAGCTCGCGGTACAGGTCGTCCCCGGCGATCAGCTCCTCGTGCGTGCCCGCCGTGCGGACCCGGCCGTCCTCCAGGACCACGATGCGGTCCGCGTGCCGGACGGTGGAGAGACGGTGCGCGATGACCAACACCGTTGTGTGCTCCGCCAGTTCGAGGATCACGTCGCGCAGCGCCTGCTCGTTGACCGCGTCCAGCTGCGAGGTCACCTCGTCGAGCAGCAGCAGACGGGGGCGGCGCAGCAGGGCCCGGGCGATGGCTATCCGCTGGCGTTCGCCGCCGGAGAGGGTGACGCCGCGGTGGCCCACCGCCGTGTCCAGGCCCTCCGGCAGCCGGTCGACCAGGCTGTCCAGGCGGGTGCGGGCCACTGCCTGGACCACCTCCTTCTCCTCGGCGTCCGGGGCGGCGAAGAGGAGGTTCTCCCGCAGCGTTCCGGCCAGGACCGGCGCGTCCTGTTCCACATACGCCAGCGAGCCCCGCAGCTCGGCCAGGGGCCAGTCGCGGATGTCCCGGCCGGCGACCGTGATCGTGCCGCCGTCGTGGTCGTAGAAGCGTTCCAGCAGGCTGAACACCGTCGACTTGCCCGCCCCTGACGGGCCCACCAGCGCGACGAGTCCGCCGGTCGGGACGTCGAACGTCACCCCCTTGTGGACGGGGGCCCGCTCGTCGCCGTACCCGAACGTCACGTCCTGGAACGTGACGCCGAGCGGAGTCGCGGGGATCTCCTGCCGTACGGCTACGGCTCCGGGACCGGCGGCCGGTTCGCCGGGCAGCGACTCGACCTCGTCGATCCTGCGGACCGCCGCGAGCCCGCTCTGCAAGCCCGTCCAGCCCTCGACCAGGCCGCCGATCGGGCCCATCAGGTAGAAGAGGTAGAGCAGGAACGCGATCAGCGACGAGATCTCCAGCGAGCCGGACGCGACCCGTGCGCCGCCCACGCCCAGCACCGCCAGGAACGCCAGCTGGATCGACATCGCCATGGTGACGTCGGAGACCGACGACCACCGCGCCACCGAGACGCCCCGGTCGTGCGCGTGCCGGGCGGCCTCCGCGACGGCCGCCGTCTCCCGCTCCTCCGCCCCGCTCGCCTTGACCGTGCGGAACGCCTGGAGCACCCGGTCCAGTGCCGCGCCCATCGCGCCCACGGCCTCCTGGGCGCGGAGCTGGGCCCGCTGGATGCGCGGCATCAGCAGCGAGGTCACGGCTCCGATGCCGACGATCACCACCAGCGTCACGCCGAGCAGCGTCAGGTCCATGTACGCCATGAAGCCGATCGTCCCCAGCAGCATCAGCACGCTGTTGAACGACTCGACCAGGCCGCTGGAGAGAACCGTCCGCAGGAGGGTCGTGTCGCTGGTCACGCGTGACTGGAGGTCGCCAGGGGTCAGCCGGTCCACCGCCGGGACCTTCAACCGCATGATGCGGCCCACGAGTTGATCGCGTGCGCGGAGGACGACGCCTTCTCCCGTACGGGACATGAGATAGCGCCCGTACGCGGAGAGGCAGGCTCCCGCCAGCACGAGCGCGGTCAGCACGATAAGCGGTCCCGCGGGCGAGCGGTCCGCGGCGAACGCGTCGACCGCGTGCTTCGCCATCAGCGGCATGGCGAGGCCCGCCCCGGAACCGGCGAGCGAGAGCAGACCCGCGCGGACGAGGACGCCCCGGTGCGGACGGACCCGGGAGAGGAGGAGCCGGAGAGGAGACGGGCCCGCACCCGGCTCGCCCTGGGCGGGCCCCTCCGCCGCATCCCGCGCGGGCCGCTCTCCGGCGGGCTGCTTCCCGGCAGGCTGCTTCCCGGCAGGCTGCTTCCCGGCAGGCTCCATCCCCGCGGGCCGCTCCCTGGCGGGCCCCTTCCCCGCAAGATGCTCCCCGGCGGGTTGCTCCCCCGCAGGCCCCTCCCCCGCAGGCCCCTTCCCCGCGGGCTGATCCCCTGCGGGTTGCTCCCCAGCCGACTGCGCCCCGTCCGGCCTCCCCTCAGGCCCGCGGCCCTCGTCCGCCTCCGTCGTCCCCGTCACCGTGCTCACCCGGATCCCCTCCGTCTGCCGTCACCACCATCAAGGGACGCAGATCCGCCGGTTCCGCCTGCTCGCCGACCGTACGGCCCCCCGCCTGCACCCAAGCATGCGGGGAGAACGGCGGAGCCGCCCGCACCCCCGCGCACCAGTCGGGCCAGACACCGGACATCCGGCAGGCCAGGGCGACGGCGACCGAGCGGGGCAGACAGCCGTAACGGCCCGCGCAGCGGCGGCTGGTGGTGACGACCGCCTCCCACACCTCCAGCGTCTCCGCGTACGAGGCCGGGCGCGCACCCCGGGCGCACCCGGCCAGCACCCGGCGCAGCCGCCCAGGCTTGAGGCGGGCCAGGACGAACGCGGCGGCGATGGCCGTGCGCAGCCGTAACCCGCCCGCTCCCGCGCCCCGGCGCGGCATCGTCATCTCGGTGGTCATGGGTGCAGGATCCTCGCCTCGACCAGCTGCCGGGTCAGCTCCGCCACGTCCGCCTCCGCTTCGGCCCGCTCGACGTCGAAGTCGGCGAGGATCCGCTCCACGGCGATCTCGGGGGTGTGCCCCGAGGCGAGAGTGTCGACGATGACGACGCCGGTGTCGTTCACCTGCCAGTAGCTGCCGTCTTTCTCGTCGAGGAGGACGCCGCCGTACTCGGTGGTCGTGACGGCGATGCCTTTTCTGAGCTTCATCGGATGCCTCGCTGGTGGTCAGATGGGCGATGTCGGCGATGCCGGCGATGCCGGCGATGCCGTATGTGTCCGAGGGGCCGGCCAGGCGTCCTCGGCCGTGCGGAGCCAGGTCTCCCCGGCCACGGTGGAGCTGATGGAGTGCTCGACCAGGACCGGTGAGAAGGGTTCGGCGGCGAGCCGGAGCAGACGGCGGGAGTCGACCAGACCGCGTTCCGCCAGCCGGGAGCCGGTCCACAGAGCGGCCAGTTCCGGGGCGTGTTCGCGCAGGCCCTGGTATTCGTCGGAGGACATGTGGTCCTTCGTGGTCCGGGTCAGGAGCGCGTCCGGGACCACGCCGCGCATCGCCTCGACGAGCAGCGGTTTGTAGCGCCAGGGACTGATCCGCTCCGGCAGGCGGACGGCAAGGGTCGCCTCCAGGACGCGGTCGTCGTAGAACGGCGCGGCCACCGGCAGCCCGATCGTCATGCCGACGTCCTCCATCGCCTGGAAGTGCCGGGCCCCCATCCGCACGGCGTCGATGTCGACGTGCCGTCCGCGCCAGGGGTCGATCGGCTCGGCGTGCTCGGCGGCGGCCCGGAACTCCTCGGTGATCAGGGAGTTCGCGTGGTCGGTGAACCAGGGCCGCAGCGACTGCCGTACGCCCCAGGAGAGCAGCGGGGTCCGGGCGACCGGCTGGGGTTCGGCGGTGACCGCCCCGGCGAGCCAACGGGGGAACGTGGAGCGGTTCAGCAGGGCCCGCACCGTGGGCAGGAGCGGCCAGCCGAGCTGGTGGCGCAGGCCGCCGAGGTGACTCCAGGCGGTGAACGGGTTGCCGTGGAAGAGGTCCTGGTAGGCGTGGGGCAGACCGAGGAAGAGTTCGTCGCCGCCGTAGCCGGTGAGGTGGTAGCGCGATCCGGTGGCGTGGGCGCGGCCGAGCAGGAGGTGCGCGCGGGCCCGGCCGGGGGCGACGGGGAGCGGTTCGTCGTTCAACTCTTCGGCGCAGGAGGCGAGATCGGCGTAGAAGTAGGGGACGTCATCGGCGGGGATGATCCGGTGGTCCAGGGCGGTGGACGCGGTGCCCGTGCTCCCCCCGGCCGCCGCCCCGCTCCCCCCGGCCGCCTGCACGGCCCGCCGCGCCCAGGTCTCGTCCTCGCTGTAGCGGTCCCGGGCGGCCACGGTGAGGAGGGACAGTTCGGCGGGCCCGGTCGCACGGGCGGCGAACGTGAGCGCGGTGGAGTCCAGGCCGCCGGACAGCTCGCAGCTGATCCGGTCCAGGCCGCCGACATGGGCCCGTACGGAGGCGGCGACGGCGTCACCGAGTCTTCGGGCCCCCTCGGCCAGGGAGAGTTCGGCGGGCGGCGGCTCCCACCAGCGGTGCTCCGTGGGGCCCGGGACGGCGGCCGTGCCCGGTGCTGCGACGGGCAGGGCCAGGCCGTACCCGGCGCCGGTCTCGTACACGCCCCGCCACACGACGCGGCGGCTCAGCGGGTGCGGCAGGAAGTCGAGCATGCGCAGGGCCAGCGCACCGTCGTCCAGGGGTGCGCCGATCAGGTGCGCGAGGACGGCGGGACGGTCGGAGGCGATGGTTCCGGCCTCCGGGTGCCGGGCGTGGTAGACCCGGCGCAGCCCGGAGGCGGTGCCCCGGATCCAGGTCTCGCCGGAGAGCCGGGCGACCACGTGGTGGAGGCCGGGCAGTCGGGCGAGGCGGCGTTCCAGGCCCGCCCGGTCGCGGGCGCCCCCCAGGAGACCGGCTAGCACGGCCTCGGGGACCCGGTCCGGGCCGATGAGCACGAGGGCGTCGTCGCCCCGGCGGAGGTGGCTCACCTCGCGGACCAGCGGGCGGGCGACGATCCAGGGCCGCCCCGAAGCGTGGGCGACGACCGGCGTCCCGCCCGTGGCGCCCGTACCGGCGCGAAAGCCCGCACCCGAGGAGAGGACCGTGCCCGGGGGGTGACCCGTGCCCGGGGGGAGTTGCCCGGCCACCGCCGCTCCCGCCGCACTGTCCGGCAGGACGACGAAGTAGTCACGCGGGTGGCCGGGCATGTTCACCTTCCGGAAGTTCTCATACAGCGCACAGGAGGCCGGGGGCCGGGTCAGCTGATGCGACGGACCCAGTACTCCTTGTACGAGCCGTAGAAGTAACCGGCGGTCTTCTTCGAAAAGTCGCCCTGCTTGAACAGCGACGGCTTCACGTAAGCCTTCTTCCGCAGCTTCATGACACCTTCCCTTCTGTGCGGTTGACGTCCGTTATGCCCAAGTGGATTCCGCATAACGGAAGTTGTTTATGCGACTGGTGTTCACCACGTGAACACGAGAGCCATCATGTCCCGCAGTCCCGCCGGTACGCATGATTCCGACTTACCATCCGAAGTTGGCTGGATAGCGCGAGCGGCGAGGTCCGGGGCGGGCCGCTCCGGACCGTCTCCACCGGGGCCGGGGACGTCGGCCGGGCGCCATGTGCAGTCGCACACCACCAGGGTGCGGACGCGAGGTGGACTGGACCACTGACCGGCTGCGGTCGCCGGACCGGGCGGTGAGCTGCCACGAGAGGGAGCGGCCCACCGGGGCAGCGGGGAACCAGCCGGGACGGTCCTCCAGGCGGCTCCACGTCCGCCCTGCCTCAGGGGTCGGGGGCGCGCCCCCGTGAACGGCGCCACCGCGCCGGCACGTGGTGCCTCACCGGGAAGGACGCGGCAAGTAGCCATTCGGCCATGCACCCGCACACCGGGCTGCCCGCGGCGGCACGCATCGGCCCGCGGCGACACGCGTCGGCATGCCTCGGCACGCGGCGGCGCGCATCGGCCCGTCGGGGAACGCCACAGGGGCGGCACCTCCGCGAAGGAGATACCGCCCCTGTGGGACGTACGGCGAACTTCGATCAGCCGGAGGGGCTTCCGGGCGGGCCCGGGACTCCGCGGCGGATCAGAAGTCCATGTCACCGCCCGGCATGCCGCCCGGGGCGGCCGCGCCGGCCTTCTCGGGCTTGTCGGCGATGACGGCCTCGGTGGTGAGGAAGAGCGCGGCGATGGACGCGGCGTTCTGCAGAGCGGAGCGCGTGACCTTCGCCGGGTCGATGATGCCCTCGGCGATCATGTCCACGTACTCGCCGGTCGCGGCGTTGAGGCCGTGACCGATCGGCAGGTTGCGGACCTTCTCCACGACGACGCCACCCTCAAGACCACCGTTGACGGCGATCTGCTTGAGCGGGGCCTCCAGCGCGAGCTTCACGGCGTTGGCGCCGGTCGCCTCGTCGCCCGTGAGGTCGAGCTTCTCGAAGACGGCCGAGGCCTGGAGCAGAGCCACGCCACCACCGGCGACGATGCCCTCCTCGACGGCGGCCTTGGCGTTGCGCACCGCGTCCTCGATGCGGTGCTTGCGCTCCTTGAGCTCCACCTCGGTGGCGGCGCCGGCCTTGATGACGGCCACGCCGCCGGCCAGCTTCGCCAGACGCTCCTGGAGCTTCTCGCGGTCGTAGTCCGAGTCGGAGTTCTCGATCTCGGCACGGATCTGCTTGACGCGACCCTGAACCTGGTCGCTGTCACCGGCGCCGTCGACGATCGTGGTCTCGTCCTTGGTGATGACGACCTTGCGGGCACGGCCGAGCAGGTCCAGGCCGGCGTTCTCCAGCTTGAGACCGACCTCCTCGGAGATCACGGTGCCACCGGTGAGGATGGCGATGTCCGCGAGCATGGCCTTGCGGCGGTCGCCGAAGCCCGGAGCCTTGACGGCGACGGACTTGAACGTGCCCTTGATCTTGTTGACGACCAGGGTGGAGAGCGCCTCGCCCTCGACGTCCTCGGCGATGATCAGCAGGGGCTTGCCCGACTGCATGACCTTCTCCAGCAGCGGGATCAGGTCCTTGACGCTGGCGATCTTCGAGTTGACGATCAGGATGTACGGGTCGTCGAGCGACGCCTCCATACGCTCCATGTCGGTCGCGAAGTACGCCGAGATGTAGCCCTTGTCGAAGCGCATACCCTCGGTGAGCTCAAGCTCCAGACCGAAGGTCTGGGACTCCTCGACGGTGATGACGCCTTCCTTGCCGACCTTGTCCATCGCCTCGGCGATCTTGGCGCCGATCTCGGTGTCGGCGGCGGAGATGGAGGCGGTCGAAGCGATCTGCTCCTTGGTCTCCACGTCCTTGGCCTGCTCCAGCAGCGCGGCGGAGACGGCCTCGACGGCCTTCTCGATGCCCCGCTTGAGGGCCATCGGGTTGGCGCCTGCGGCGACGTTGCGCAGGCCCTCGCGGACGAGAGCCTGAGCCAGAACGGTGGCGGTGGTCGTACCGTCGCCGGCGACGTCGTCCGTCTTCTTGGCGACCTCCTTGACCAGCTCCGCACCGATCTTCTCGTACGGGTCCTCGAGCTCGATCTCCTTGGCGATGGAAACACCATCGTTGGTGATCGTGGGCGCGCCCCACTTCTTCTCGAGGACGACGTTACGGCCCTTGGGGCCGAGGGTGACCTTGACGGCGTCGGCGAGCTGGTTCATCCCGCGCTCGAGACCGCGCCGTGCCTCCTCGTCGAACGCGATGATCTTGGCCATGTGAAGTGGTCCTCCCGGACAGGGGTGGATTTCTCCGGACCGAGAGGCGCCCGCGACGGACGGCCTGCCTGCGTGGTGGTTCCTTGCCCCACCGCGCCTGCGGGCCTCACCGGCCCGGTCCAAGTTTCTGTCACTCTCACCTGGAGAGTGCTAACGCCAATGATTAGCACTCGACCCCTGCGAGTGCAAGCGTCCCTCTCCGGATGTGGACAGCGGCGCGCGTCGGAGGCAGGCGGCGCCGCGCATCGGACGCGGGCGGCGGCGGGCGGCGGCGCGCCTCCCGACAGGGCCCCCGGGACGCACGAAGGACCCGGTCCCCTGATCCGGGGGCCGGGCCCTGCGTGCGTGAGTAGTGTCGTCGGACGACCGCGCCGAGCTCAGCCGACGGCGAGCTTGACCATGTCGGCCTGGGGCCCCTTCTGGCCCTGCGAGATCTCGAATTCAACTCGCTGACCCTCTTCGAGGGTGCGGTACCCGTCCATCTGGATCGCGCTGTAGTGGACGAAAACATCCGCACCACCGTCGACCGCGATGAAGCCGTACCCCTTCTCCGCGTTGAACCACTTGACGGTGCCCTGAGCCATGCCTAACTCCCCTATTACTGGCCCTTGCACGGGACCGCACTTCGCGGACCCGGGTCGGAACTCACCCCCGACAGGAGAGGGTGTGCGGCGCCGCAGCGCGTCGACCGCGGCCGAATGTATCCGCCCAACTGCCCTCTGCAACAGGTCAATCAGACGAGAATTCTGGGCACAGCAGAACACGCGAATATGCGGGTTTGCTGAGATTTACGGGCAAGTCGGGCCAGACAAAGGGCACTTATGCCGCAAGAGGTTCACGCACTTTGGCTGCTTCTTATCGGGTCCGGGCGCATTCACATATGCGGGCGGCACGGGCAGCGGGCGGGGCTTCCCCAACTGTACCGTGCTCAACCATACAGAATTGCCCCCTCCGCTTCTCTCGCGGAGGGGGCAACTGTGGTCACACAGAGGTGCGATGGGCCGCCGTGGAGCGGGACGGGCCCTCAGCGGTTCAGCAGCCGCCGGCGACGGCGGGAATGATCGAGACGCCCGCGCCGTCGGGCGTGGCCGCGTCCAGGCCGCCCTCGAAGCGCACGTCGTCGTCGTTGACGTACACGTTCACGAAGCGGCGCAGCTTGCCCTGGTCGTCCAGGACACGGGCAGCGATGCCCGGGTGGTCCTTCTCCAGGGACTCGATGACCTCGGAGAGCTTGGCGCCCTCCGCCGGGACCTCGGCCTGGCCGCCCGTGTACGTACGGAGGATGGTGGGGATGCGGACCTTGACGCTCATGGTGGGTGCCTTCCTGAAGTCTCTGGTGATCAGCTGGCGGCGAGGCCCGCGGCGCGGAACGCGTCCAGGCTCGGCTTGATGGTCGCCGTGGCCTGCGAGGTCGCGGAGACCGCGTCCAGCGTCTTGAGGCCGTCGCCGGTGTTCAGGACGACGGTGGTGAGCGTCGGGTCGATGACGCCCGCCTCGACGAGCTTCTTCGTCACGCCGAGCGTCACGCCGCCCGCCGTCTCGCCGAAGATGCCCTCGGTGCGCGCCAGCAGCTTGATCGCGTCGACGACCTGCTCGTCGGTCACGTCCTCCACCGCGCCGCCGGTGCGGCGGGCGATGTCCAGGACGTACGGGCCGTCCGCCGGGTTGCCGATGGCCAGCGACTTGGCGATGGTGTTCGGCTTCTGCGGGCGCACCACGTCGTGGCCCGCCTTGAAGGCGGCGGAGACCGGGGAGCAGCCCTCGGCCTGGGCGCCGAAGATCTTGTACGGGCGGTCCTCGACGAGGCCGAGCTTGATCAGCTCCTGGAACCCCTTGTCGATCTTCGTGAGCTGGGAGCCGGACGCGATCGGGATGACGATCTGGTCGGGCAGCCGCCAGCCGAGCTGCTCGCAGATCTCGTACGCCAGCGTCTTGGAGCCCTCGCCGTAGTACGGGCGCAGGTTGACGTTGACGAAGCCCCAGCCCTCGCCGAGCGGGTCGCCGATGAGCTCGGAGCAGAAGCGGTTGACGTCGTCGTAGTTGCCCTCGATGCCGACCAGCTCACCGCCGTACACCGCGGCCATGACGACCTTGCCCTGCTCCAGGTCGTGCGGGATGAACACACAGGAGCGCAGTCCGGCCCGGGCGGCGGCGGCGCCGACGGCTCCGGCCAGGTTGCCCGTGGAGGAGCAGGAGAGGGTGGTGAAGCCGAAGGCGCGGGCGGCCTCGACGGCGATGGCGACGACGCGGTCCTTGAAGGAGTGCGTCGGGTTGCCGGAGTCGTCCTTCACGTACAGGCCGCCGGTGACGCCCAGCTCACGGGCGAGGTTGTCGGCCTTGACGAGCTTGGTGAAGCCGGGGTTGATGTTGGGCTTCTCCGCGACGTCCGCGGGCACCGGCAGCAGCGGGGCGTAGCGCCAGATGTTGTTCGGGCCGGCCTCGATGCGCTTGCGCAGCTCCTCCGGGGAGCCCGTGGGCAGGTCGTAGGCCACTTCCAGCGGCCCGAAACAGGACGCACAGGCGAAAAGGGGGCCGAGCTCGAAACGCTCGCCGCACTCGCGGCAGGAAAGCGCCGCGGCGGGGCCGAGATCGACGGCCGGGGCGGAAGAAGCGGTGCTACCTGCAACGGTCTGAACAGCCATGATGGCGGAGGTCCCTTTCTCCTCATCTTCCCTACGACGCATTTCGCCGCAAGACGGAATTGGCACCTTCCCCACCGTGACCTCGCGGTCGGCAGGAGGGTTGCCGGGACTTCAACGGGCCGTTCCCTCAGTCCCTCTGGATGAGCTCTTATGGCGCTGGATCTTCGATCCAGGCGTTTATGCGCGCTCCGACCCCGACATGCGACGGCGATACGCGTTGTTCAAGACTGTAACCGAAGCACCGGACCGTTGAGATAGTCGTCCGAACCGCGAGATGGATCACACACAGGGAGTGCCGACCGTGCTCGAAGAGGTGGAACGCTGGCTGACCAGGCGTTCCTGGTCGTCCGGCGACCGCCCGCTGAACCGGCTCACCGACGCCCGGGACGCCGATCCGCACCGCACGTCCGTGAGCGTGGTGCTGCCGGCGCTGAACGAGGAGGCCACGGTCGGCGCGATCGTGGCGACGATCCGCCGGGAGCTGATGGAGAAGGTCCGGCTGGTCGACGAACTCGTGGTGATCGACTCCGGCTCCACCGACGCCACCGCCGCCGTGGCCCGGGCGGCGGGTGCCCGGGTGGTCCACCGGGACGCGATCCTGCCCCGCGTCCCGGCCCTGCCCGGCAAGGGCGAGGTGCTGTGGCGGTCACTCCTGGTGACGAGCGGCGAGATCGTCTGCTTCGTCGACGCCGACCTCAGGGACTTCTCCGCGGACTTCGTCTCGGGCACGGTCGGACCGCTGCTCACCGACCCGTCCCTCCAGTTCGTCAAGGCGATGTACGACCGCCCGCTCGGCGACAGCGCAGGTCAGGGCGGTCGGGTCACCGAGCTGGTGGCGCGCCCGCTGCTCAATCTGCACTGGCCCCAGCTGGCCGGGTTCGTGCAGCCGCTGGGCGGCGAGTACGCGGTGCGGCGGTCCCTGCTGGAGCGGCTGCCGTTCCCGGTCGGTTACGGAGTGGAGCTGGGCCTGCTGGTCGACGCGCTGCACACGGTGGGCCTGGACGCGCTGGGCCAGGTCGACGTCGGCGTGCGCAGACACCGCCACCAGGACGGGCAGGCGCTGGGCCGGATGGCGGCGGCGATCTACCGCACGGCGCAGCTGCGGCTCTCCCGGGGTCATCTGGTGCGGCCCGCGCTGACCCAGTTCGAGCGCGGCGAGGGCGGCTTCGTACCCCGCACCCATGCGGTGGACACGGAGGAGCGGCCGCCGATGCGGGAGATCGCGGAGTACGCGGAGCGCCACGCGGCGTGAGGCGGTGGGCCGCATGAAGCCCTGAGGCGTTTGGGGGCTTCCCGAACGGGCTAGGTTCCGCTACATGGTCTCCGAGCACGCCGAACACGAACCCGAACCCGCGGCCGCCTCCACCGCCCAGGTCCTCGTCGCGTCCAACCGCGGCCCGATCTCGTACACGCTCGGCGAGGACGGGACGCTCGACGCCAAGCGCGGCGGCGGAGGTCTCGTCTCCGGACTGAGCGCCGTCGACGACAAGCTGTGGGTCTGCGCGGCCCTCGGCGACGGGGACCGCGAGGCGGTGCGGCGCGGGGTCGGCGAAACGGGCGTGCGGATGCTCGACATCGACGCCGAGGTACACGCGGACGCGTACAACGGCATCGCCAACTCGGTGCTGTGGTTCGTCCACCACCTGCTCTACCAGACGCCCGTGGAGCCGGTCTTCGACGCGGAGTTCCGCCGCCGGTGGGGCTCGTACGAGACGTACAACCGGGCCTTCGCCGAGGCGCTCGCCGAGGAGGCGGGCCCCGGGGCGTCGGTCCTCGTGCAGGACTACCACCTGGCCCTGGTCCCCGGCATGCTCCGGGAGCTGCGCCCGGACCTCAGGATCGGTCACTTCTCGCACACCCCGTGGGCACCCGTCGACTACTACCGGCTGCTGCCCGACGACATCGCGGAGCAGCTGCTGCGCGGCATCCTCGGCGCGGACCGGGCCGCGTTCCTGACCCGCCGCTGGGCGGACGCGTTCATCGGCTGCTGCACGGAGATCCTCGGCGGCACGGGCCGGACGAGGATCGGGGTGCACGGCCTGGGGGCCGACGCGGACTTCCTGCGCCGGCGCGCGCACGAGGCCGACGTGGACGAGCGGATGGCAGCGCTGCGGGAGCAGGTGGGCGAGGGCCGGAAGACCATCGTCCGGGTGGACCGCACCGAGCTGTCCAAGAACATCGTGCGCGGCCTGCACGCGTACCGGGCCCTGCTGGACGCCCACCCCGAGTGGCGCGAGCGCGTCGTGCACATCGCCTTCGCCTACCCCTCCCGGCAGGACCTCGCCGTCTACCGGGACTACACGGCGGCGGTGCAGACCCTGGCCACGGAGATCAACGGGGCGTACGGCACCGAGAGTTGGACGCCGGTCGTGCTCCACGTCAAGGACGACTTCGCACGCTCGCTGGCCGCGTACCGGCTGGCGGACGTGGCTCTGGTCAACCCGATCCGCGACGGGATGAACCTGGTCGCCAAGGAGGTCCCCGTCGTCTCCGACCACGGCTGCGCGCTGGTGCTGTCGCGGGAGGCGGGGGCGTACGAGGAGCTGGGCGAGGACGCGATCGTGGTGAACCCGTACGACGTGGTGGGCACGGCGGAGGCCCTGCACGAGGCGCTGACGATGAGCGCCGACGAGCGGTCCGGCCGCACGAAACGCCTGGCCGAGGCGGCGACCGCGCTGCCGCCCCAGCAGTGGTTCCTGGACCAGCTGGAGGCGCTGCGGCAGGGGTGAGGCGGCCGGTCTCCCGACTCTGCTCAGAGCCGCTTGACTCTGCTCAGGGCCGCTTGACTCGACTCGGAGTCGCTCGACTCGGCTCAGAGCCGCTCGGCCAACGCCGCCAGGAACGCGACCACGGCGGCCGGGCCCGGCACCGACAGGTCGGCCCGCTCGGCCAGTTCGGGCACCTCGGCGCTGCCGCTGCACACCAGGAGGCCGGGGATGCCGTCCGGGCCCTCGGTCCGCAGCTTCTCCACCGCCGCGAACGCGGCGAGGTCCCCGAGGTCGTCGCCGGCGTAGATCACGGACTCGGCGTCCAGCTCCGCGACGAACCTGCCGAGCGCGACGCCCTTGTCCATCCCGGGCGGGCGCAACTCCAGGACCTGGCGGCCCGGTTCAACGATCAGACCGTGCTTGGCGGCCAGCTCGCCGAGGGGGCCGCGCAGCGTCTCGAAGGCGGCCTGCGGGTCCTGGGCGCGCCGGGTGTGGACGGCGACGGCCTGGCCCTTCTCCTCGATCCAGGTGCCGCGCCAGGAGTCGAACTCGTGCAGTACGCCGGGGAGTTCAGCCCGGGCGGCGGCGACGCCGGGGTGCGGGGCGGGGGTGTTCACGGTGCCGGTCACGGCGTCCCAGCGTTCGGCGCCGTAGTGCCCGAGCACGACGAGGTGCTCCAGTCCGGGAACGCCCGCGAAACCTCCGTAGCGCACCGCGACGCCCGCCGGGCGGCCGGTGATCACGGCGACGGCGGCGACCTTCGGCGCGAGCGCGGCGAGCGCGGCCACCGTGCCGGGGTGGGCGCGGGCCTGCTCGGGGTCCGGGACGATGTCGGCGAGCGTGCCGTCGAAGTCGAGGGCGACGACCGCGCGGTCGGGCCGGGCGAGAACGGCGTCGAGCCCCTCGCGGCCGGCCGGGGTGGTCGGGTTCGGCAGATGTGCGGAGTGGCTGCCCATGGGGCGAGCCTATGCCCTGGACGGGTTGATCACGAGCCTTGTGAAGGCGTCGTCGGCTGCTCACGGGCGTCACGGGTCCGGCAACGACTCCTCGCAGTGCCGGTGAGCAGTCGGCGACGACGGACGTCTCCCGGGCGCCGGTGAGCAGCCGACGGGGCTACTCCCGGGCGCCGGCGAGTTCGACCGGCCGGGTGCGCAGGGCGAGCGAGGCGGGCAGGACGGCGGAGACGGCGGCCAGGAGCGCGGCGGCCGCGACGACGAGGCCGAGCGTTCCCCAGGGCACCACGACGGCGGACACGACGCCCAGCAGCACCAGCGCACCCCACACCACCAGCAGGTTCACCGCCGCGACCGCGCCCCCGAGGACGGCGCCCACACCGACCGCCGCCACCGCCTCGGCCGCGACGAGCCGCAGGACCTGGGGGACGGTGGCTCCGGCGAGACGGAGCACGGCGAGATCGCGGACCCGGTCGGAGGTGGCCATGACCAGAGTGTTGGCCAGGGCCGTCGCCGTACAGAGAAGGGCGATGCCGAGGATCATCCGGAGCCCGGTCCTGGTCTGGTCGCTCGTCCCCGGGCCGTTCGCGGCCAGCCACTCCGCCCGGGTCGTCACCCGCGTACCGGTGGCGGTCCCGGCGGTGTGCAGCGCGGCGGCGACGGCCCGCCGGTCGGCGCCCTCGGCGACCTTGACGTCGATCCGGTCGACGCCCGCGCCCCCGGCGTTGCGCCGGGTGACGTAGACGCCGTTGTCGCCGGTGCCGGTGGCCAGGACGGCGGCGATCCGCAGCGAGGCCTTGCGGCCGTCGCCCAGCCAGATAGTGACCCGGTCGCCGACCCGCGTGGTCAGCCACTCCTCGTTGACGACGATCGCGCCGTCGTCGAGGTCGGAGAGCCGGCCCGCCGTCACGGGCAGCTCCGAAACGGCGGCCAGCCGGGCGGGGTCGACCGCGCGCGCCTCGGAGGTCACGAGGGCCGTGTCCTCTTCGAGGACGGTGACGGCCGTGGACCGCGAGACGCTGACCACGGCCCCCTCGACGGCCCGCGCCCGCTCCACGAACGCGGGCGCCAGCGGCCGGCCCTCCTGTCCCGACGTCACCACGAAGTCGGCGGTCGTGGCGGTGCGCGCCTCGGTGGCCCTGGCCTCCTCCAGGGTGGCGACGGTGCCGGTCAGGGTGGTGGCGAGGGCGACGGTGATGAGGACGGGCGCGGCGACGGCCGCGGTCCTGCGCGCCCCGGCGGCGGTGTTCTCCCGGACGAGTACGCCGGTGGCGCCGGGCAGCCGCGCGGGCAGCCAGGTCAGCAGCCGGCCGACGGGGCGCACCAGGACGGGGGCCAGGAGTGCGAGGCCGACGACGAGGAGCATGGGCCGGGTGATGTAGGACTTGCGGCCGAGCAGATCGCCGGGGTCGACGGCCAACGCCAGTGCGGGCAGGCCCAGTCCGGCGAGCAGGACCAGGACGGCGGCCGCCCAGCGGCTCGCCGGCATGACGCGGCTGTCGACGGCCGCCTCGCGCAGCGCCTCGGTCGGGGCGGTGCGCCCGGCCCGGTGGCAGGAGACGAGCGCCCCTGCCGTGGCGACGAACACTCCGGTCCAGAAGGCGGTGTGCAGCGGCCAGGAGGCGTCGCCGAGGGCGAACCAGGGCGGTGCGAGGCCCGCTTCGGTCATCCGGCCGACGAGCAGGGGCGCGGCCCCGGCTCCGAGCCACACGCCCGCGGCCGAGGCGAGGACGCCGACGAGGACCGCTTCGGCGCACACCGTACGGCGGATCTGGCCGGGCGTCGCTCCGACCGTGCGCAACAGGCCGAACTCCCGCCGCCGTTGGGCCACGGCGAAGGAGAACGTCGAGGCCACGACGGCGGCGGAGACGAACAGGGTGATGCCCGCGGCGGTGCCGAGCAGGGCGTTGACGGAGACCAGGGCCCGGGCGTCGCGGTCGGGGTCGGGGTCGGCGCGACGGCGGTCGTGGCCGGTGAGGACGTCCATGCCGCTGTCCGGCCCGAGCGCCCTGCGTACGGCGGTGGCGTCGGCGTGCACGACGAGGGCGTCGATGTCCGGGGAGATCCGGGCGGCCTCGTCGTCGGTGAAGAAGACGGCGTCCTCGAAGCCCCGGCCGGCCACGGTGCCGACGACGGTCCGGGGGGTGCTCCCGGCCGGGGTGCGGACCGATACGCGGTCACCGGTACGGAGCGGGGCGCCGCCGCCGGGCCGGGTGGTGACGACGATCTCGCCCGGGGCGGCGGGGGCGCGGCCCGAGGTGAGGCGGTACGGGGCCGCGGCGGCGACCGGCCACGGGTGCCCGACCCGGACGTCGGCGTCCTGGCCGGTACGGGGCTCCCTGGCGTCGGCGCCGGTACGGGCAACGGTGGCGTCGGGGCCGGTTGGCGGCTCCTCGGCGTCCGGGCCGGCACGAGCAGCCGTGGTTTCCGGACCGGTACGCGGCCCCGTCGCGTCGGCGCCGGTACGGACAACGGTGGCGTCGGGGCCGGTTGGCGGCTCCTCGGCGTCCGGGCCGGTACGAACAGCCGTGGTTTCCGGACCGGTACGCGGCCCCGTCGCGTCGGCGCCGGTACGGGCAACGGTGGCGTCGGGGCCGGTTGGCGGCTCCTCGGCGTCCGGGCCGGCACGAACAGCCGTGACGTCCGGGCCAGTACGAGGCGCCGTGACGTCCGCCGGGAACGTCCGGTCCTCCACCGTGCGGCCGAGGGCGGCCAGTCGGTCGGCGGTCCGCGGGCTGACCGGTCCGGGGTGGTCGAGCGGCTTGCTCCGGGTCCCGGTCGGGGTGTCGACCCGCAGGTGATCGGCGGCCCGGACGACGACGGGGGCGGCGGCGAACCGTTCGGGCCCCCGCTCCGGGGCGTCGAACGTCGCGGCGAGGGCGAGTCCGGTGGCCGCGATCAGGCCCACCCCCAGGGCCAGGGCGACGAACGACCCGACGAAGGTGACCCAGCGCGTGCGCATCCCGTTCAGTGCCGGCATCAGCACGGGACCACCGCCGGGGAGGCGGAGAGAGTCGACGGGGCTGTCCGGGAAGCCGGGGCCGCGCCCGCCGCCATGCGGGCGGCGACGCGCTCCACCGTGGGCGCGTCCAGCTCGTCCCGGATGCGGCCGTCGGCGAGGAAGACGACCCGGTCGGCGAAGGAGGCGGCGACCGGGTCGTGGGTCACCATGATCACGGTGCGCCCCTCGTCGGTCATCGCGCGCAGCAGGCCGAGCACCACGCGCCCGGCGGTGGAGTCCAGGGCTCCGGTCGGTTCGTCGCCGAAGAGCACCTCGGGCCGGGTCACCAGGGCGCGGGCGATGGCCACCCGCTGCTGCTGGCCGCCGGAGAGCTCGCCGGGCCGGTGGCCGGCCCGGTCACGCAGCCCCACCTGGTCCAGCGCGTGGAGGACCTCGGCCTTGCGCGGCCGTCGGCCGGCGAGCCTCAGGGGCAGGGCCACGTTCTGCGCTGCGGTCAGGGAGGGCAGCAGGTTGAACGCCTGGAAGACGAAGCCGATCCGCCCCCGGCGCAGCCGGGTCAGCCGGGCCTCGCTCAGCCCGGTCAGATCGGTGTCGCCCAGCAGCACCCGGCCGCCGGTCGGCCGGTCCAGGCCCGCGACACAGTGCAGGAGCGTCGACTTGCCGGAGCCGGAGGGCCCCATGACCGCGGTGAACGTGCCTCGGCGAATGGTCAGGCTGACGTCGTCGAGTGCTTTCACCGTGCGGCCTTCGCGGCCTTCGCGGCCTTCGCGGCCTTCGCGGCCGTAGGAGCGGGTCACGGACCGGAGCCGAACGGCCGGTACCCGGTCGGGGCTTGCTGCTGGATTCATGGGGTCCACTCAACCGGCGGCGCTCGCACGGCACATCGCAGCGAGAGGGGGCTCCCATGGTGGAGCCAGCTCCACCATGGGAGGGGCAGAGAACGGGGTGGCCCGCCCGGGGGACGGTCTCGTAGCGTGCCCGGCATGCTCTCCCCCAGCCCGCCGCCTTCGTCGCCGGAGCCCTGGCCCACCCACCCCCGGGCCACCCGCCAGGCCATCCCCCGAGCCCTGCCACGGGCACTGTCCCGCCGGCTCCTCGGCGGCCGGCCGTGGCGTGCCGCGCTCTACCTCCTGACCAGCGTGCCCCTCGGCGTCACGACGCTGGTGGCGCTGCTCCTGCTGGCTGTCGTGGGCAGCGCGCTGACCGTCCTCGTCATCGGGGTGCCGCTGCTGCTGACGCTCGTCCTCGCCGGGATTCCGCTGGCCGCGCTGGAGCGGCGCAGGCTCCGGCTGATCGACCCGGCCCCCCTCCTCGACCCGCACCGCGACCCGCCCGAGCCGGGCCTGACGTCCTGGCTGCGGACCCGGCTCCAGGAGCGGTGCACCTGGCGGGAGTTGGCGTACGCGCTGCTCTTCGCGTTCGTCCTGTGGCCGCTGGAGGCGCTGGCCGTCGGCAGCGTACTGCTGGTGTGCGGCGGGCTGATCGGGACGCCGGTGATGATGGCGGCGGGCGGGGACGGGGAGGCGCGGGTCCTGAAGCTCTGGCTCGCCGACTCCTGGCCGGAGGCGTTCGCGGTGCTGCTGGCGGGGGTGGTGCTGCTGCCGTTGCTGACCTGGCCGCTGGGGGTGGTGGTCCGGGGCCGGGCCGTACTGACCCGGACGCTGCTCTCGCCGCCGGACTCCGCGCTCGACTCCCGGATCGCGGAGCTGGACCGGTCGCGGACGCGGCTGGTGGACGCGTTCGAGGCGGAACGGCGCCGTATCGAGCGCGACCTGCACGACGGGGCGCAGCAGCGGCTCGTGGCCCTCTCCATGACGTTGGGCCTCGCCCGGCTGGAGCGACCCGCCGAACCGCTGGGCGGGCTGCTGGACCGGGCGCACGAGGAGGCGTCGGTCGCCCTGGTGGAGATCCGCGAGCTGATCCACGGGATCCACCCCCACATCCTCACCGACCGGGGCCTGGAGGCCGCCGTCGAGGATCTGGCGGACCGTTCGCCGGTCCCGGTCGAGGTGCTCATGGCCGTACCGGGCCGGCTGCCCGGGGCCGTGGAGACCGCGGTCTACTTCGCGGTCAGCGAGGCGCTGACGAACGTGGCGAAGCACAGCGGGGCGAGCCGCGTGACGGTGACCGGCGCGACCGTGCGGAAGTGGCTGACGGTGGAGGTCGAGGACGACGGGCACGGAGGCGCGCGGCTGGGCGGGACGGCGGGCGCCGAGGACGACGGGCTCGGGGGCGGGGGCGGGACGGGCCTCCAGGGCGTCGCCGATCGCCTCTCGGTGCTGGGCGGCACCCTGCTACTGTCCAGTCCGCCCGGGGGGCCGACGGTGTTCCGGCTGGAGGTTCCCTGCCCGCCCGCGGATTCGAGGACCTGATGCTGCGCGTCGTACTGGCCGAGGACAGCGTGCTCCTGCGCGAGGGCCTGGTCGGCCTGCTGGAACGCTTCGGGCACCGGGTCCTCGCCGCGGTGGGCACCGCCGATGAGCTGACGGCCGCCGCCCTGGAGCACCGCCCGGACATCGTGGTGACCGACGTCCGGATGCCGCCCGGCTTCTCGGACGAGGGCCTGCGGGCCGCGGTCGGGCTGCGCGAGAAGCTGCCGGGGCTGCCGGTGCTGGTGCTCAGCCAGTACGTCCAGCGCACCTACGCCGAGGACCTGCTGGACGCCTCGGACGGTACGGGGGTGGGCTACCTCCTCAAGGAACGCATCGGCCACGTCGAGGAGTTCGCCGACGCGCTGCGCCGGGTGGCCGAGGGCGCCACGGTGGTGGACCCCGAGGTCGTACGGCAGCTGATCCGGCGCCGCCGCGACCCGCTCGCCCGGCTCACCGCCCGCGAGGTGGAGGTGCTCGCGCTGATGGCCGAGGGCCGGTCCAACGCGTCCGTCGCCGAGGCCCTGCACGTCGGCGAGGGCACGGTCAGCAAGCACTTCGGGTCGATCCTCGCCAAGCTCGACCTCGACGTCTCGGACGCCACCAACCGCCGGGTGCTCGCGGTCCTGGCGTTCCTGCGCGGCTGAGCCCGCCACCTCTCCCTCCCGCTCGTCAGGCTTGACAGCCATTCCCCCACGAGTCCATGATTCCATTAATTGACTAATGGAATCGAGGCGAGGCGCGTGGCAGACACGAGCATCCCGAACGCGACGTCCGGCAGCTGGGCGCTGGAAGCCCGCGGCCTGGGCAAGCGCTACCGACGCGGCTGGGCACTGCGCGACTGCTCCTTCCGGATCCCGGCCGGCCGCATCTGCGGTCTGGTCGGCCCGAACGGGGCGGGCAAGAGCACCCTGCTCGGACTGGCGACCCGACAGGTGCAGCCGACCACCGGCGAGCTGCGGATCTTCGGCGTACCGGTCGACGACCCCGCCGTGCTGCCCACCTTCGCGTTCCTCGGCCAGGAGAAGCCGCTGTTCAAGCGGTTCACCGTGGCCGACACCCTGCGCATGGGCGCCGAGCTGAACCCCGCCTGGGACGCGGCCGCGGCGACACGGATCGTCCGCTCGGGCAACATCTCGCCGCACGCGCGGGTCGGCACGCTCTCCGGCGGTCAGCGCACCCGCGTGGCCTTCGCGCTCGCCTTCGGCAAGCGGCCGGACCTGCTGCTCCTGGACGAGCCGATGTCGGACCTCGACCCGCTGGCCCGCGACGAGATGAGCACCCTGCTGATGGCGGAGGCCGTCGAGCGCGGCACCACGGTGGTGATGTCCTCGCACATGCTGACCGAGCTGGAGGACATGTGCGACTACCTGCTGGTCGTCTCCGAGGGCCGGATCCGGATGGCCGGTGACGCCGACGCGCTGGTCCCGGCCCACGCGCTGGTCACGGGGGTGGCCCGGGACGGCTCGCTGCCGCCCGAGCTGGCCGACCACACCGTCGTCGAAACCCGCCTCCAGGGGCGGCAGTTCCAGGCGATGATCCGGCCGAAGGCTCCGCTCCCGGCCGGCTGGGAGAGCGCCGAACCCTCCCTGGAGGAAGTCCTCCTCGCCCATCTCCGCTCCCCGGACGCGCCCTCCCTCTACACCCAGGGCGCCCGCGTCGAGGCCGAAGGGACCCAGGCCGCATGAGCACCACCCTCACCGAGAAGCCCGCCGAAACCGGCTCCGGACGCCGCCTGCTGCGCGGGATGCCGTGGCTCGTCGTACGCCAGCACCGGACCGCGCTGGTCTGCGTCCTCGGCCTCACGCTGCTGACCGCGCTCTGGATCGTGTACGAGCGCAACGAGCTGGTCCAGCTGCTCGACGCGAGGGGCTGGCCGGAGAAGGACGCGGGCCAGCCGCTGGAGGACAACCGCGGCTACAAGTACATCACCTCCATCCTCGGCGGCCTCCCCCTGATCCTCGCCGTCTTCATCGGCGCCCCGCTGATCGCGGGCGACCAGGAGAACGGCACCGCCCAGCTCGTCACCACCCAGTCGGCGACCCGCCGCCAGTGGCTGATCACCAAGCTGGGCCTGGCCTACACCCTCGCGCTGGTCTCCGGCGTGGTGCTCTCGGCGCTGTTCACCTGGTGGTGGAAGCCGTACCGCTCGGTCTTCCCCAGCGACTGGATCGACGGCGTCATCTTCGACAACACCGGGCCCGTCCTGCCCGCGTTCCTCCTCTTCCTCACCGCGGCCGGCATCACCATCGGCACCCTGATCCGCCGGACGCTCCCGGCCATGGTGGTCACGTTCCTCTTCACGGCGGTCACCACCATGTTCGTCTGGGACGAGGTGCGCCGACGCCTCGGCGACACGCACCTCTTCACCTACCCGATGGGCAGCGAACTCCCGGCCCGCTACGCCGAGTCGTACGAGGTGGACCGCTGGGTCGGCAGCGCCGACGGGACCCTGTACGGCTGGGGCACCTGCGCCGAGGCGACCGAAAAAGCGCAGAACGCGTGCATCAAGGAACACGGCATCGTCAACGACGTGATCGAATACCTCGACTACAGCCAGATGGCGCCGATGCAGTGGACCGCCGCAGCCATCCTGCTCGCCGGGACAGCCCTGCTCACGGCGTTCACCCTGTGGCGGGTCACCCGCCGCCCGCTGTGAAGACCGCCCTCTCCTCCTACGTAAAATGTCGCAAGCGAGCGGAAGGTGAAGACCGTGGTCGTGTTCCGCATCGACCGGCGCAGTGGAGTGGCGACCTATCTCCAGATCGTCCGGCAGGTCGAGCAGGCGCTGCGCATGGGCGCGCTGGAGGAGGGTGACCGGCTGCCCACCGCCGCCCAGGTCGCCGCGACCACCAAGGTCAACCCGAACACGACCCTGAAGGCCTACCGCGAACTGGAACGCATGGGCCTCGCCGAGGTGCGCCAGGGAGCGGGCACGTTCATCACCCGCTCCCTCGCCCAGCCCCAGTCCGGCCCCGGCTCACCGCTGCGCTCCGCCCTCGCCGAATGGCTGGACCGGGCCCGCGCCGAGGGCCTCACCGGGCAGGACGTCACGGCCCTGTTCCACGCGGCGTTCGAGAGCGCGTACCCGGGCGAGGCGCCGGACTGACCGACCGGGACCGACCGGCCGCGCCTGACCCGCGCCGGACCGGCCGGCGCCGCACCGCCCCGGCCTGACCGGCGCCGGACCGACCGGCGTGGGTCAGGCGCGGTTGTAGCGGTAGCCGCTGCCGTGGGCCGGGCCGACGTCGTGCTGGATGCCGGAGCCTGCGACGGCGAAGAACGAGGCGTCGGTGTCGCGGCACATACCGGTGGAACGGGCCTGGTCAACCACGGCCGTACCGACGTTGATCCGCTGCCCGCCGTCCGCCACGGACGTCAGCTTCGCCGTGTACTCGCAGTGCCCGGAGCCCTGTACGTCGGCGACGAGGGTCACCGCGCTCTGCCCCGGCGACACCCGCCGGACGACCACGGTGTGGGGCTGCAGGGCGTTGTACTGGGACGCGATGGTCCAGGTCCCGGCGAAGTGCTGCGGCACCCGGCCGTCCGGGGCGGCGGGATCCGGGTCCGGGGCGGGCGGTTTCGCGGCACCCCCGGAGCCGCCCGAACCCGACGAACCGGTCCCGCCCTGCGCGGCGCCCCCGCCGGAGGCAGCCGCCCCGTCGCCCCCGGACGACCCGCCGCTTCCCGAGGCGGAGCCACCCCCGCTACCGGCGTCCTGACCGTCACCGCCGTCGCCGCCCTGGCCCTTCTCCTCCCCGTTCTCCTCCCCGTTCTCCTTCCCCTTCTCCTTCACCTTCTCGCCGTCCTTCGCGCTGTCCTTGCCGTCCGCGTCGTCGCTCTTCCCGGAGGGCGAGACGTCAGGGCCGGAGGGGGCGCCACTGGCGGCGGGCAGCGCGGCGGCTCCTCCGCCCCGGGCGTCGGTGGCGCCACCGGGGTCGCGGCTGAGGAAGGCCGTCGTGCCGCCGGCCGCCAGCACGGCGACGACGACCGCCGCGACGATCCAGGTACGCCGACGGCGATGCCGAGCCCGGTCCCCGGCCGGAGCGGGCGGGAGAGCGGGCGTCGAGCCGGCCGTCGGCGCACCTGGACCGTCACCCTTCGCCGAAGCCGGCCGCAGATCGACGGTGCCGAGGTCACGAGGAGCGGAGGCGGAGCCGGAAGCGGGGGCGGAGGCGGCCGGGGGCTCGGCACTCCGCGGTATGGCGGCCACGGCGTCTTCGGCCACCGGCGCGTCCGCACCTCGCGGCACCTCCGGGGCGTCCGAGGCCTCCGGGGCACGCCGTACGTCCAGACCCACCGGCCGCCCCGCGGCGTCAGCGACCGCAGCGCCCTCCGCGCCCTCCGCGCCCTCCGCGTCATCCCCGGCCTCCGGCACCCCCACGTCCTCCGGCACCCCCACGTCCTCCGGCGCCTCCGGCACCTCCGCGTCGAGCAGCAGTGCCGACTGCTGTGCCAGCCGGGCCAGGAGCACCGGCGGCAGCCAGGCACCGCGCAGGACGGCCGAGGACGGCGCGGGAGCCAGCGCCTCCAACAGCGCGTCCACACCCGGGCGTTCGGCGGCGCTCTTGGTCAGGCAGCGTTCGATCAGCTCGCGCAGGGAGGTGTCCGTCACCGCGGCGAGGTCCGGCGGGGACTGGACGATCCGGAACATCACCGCGTGCTGGTTGCTCACACCGGCCCCGAACGGCAGGCGCCCCGTGGCCGCGTACATCAGCACACAGCCCAGGGAGAAGACGTCCGCCCCGGGCCCGGTCTCCTCGCCGAGGATCTGCTCGGGCGCCATGAAACCCGGCGAGCCGATGACCATGCCGGTGCTGGTGAGCAGGGACTCCACGGAGACCTGGAGCGCGCGGGCGATGCCGAAGTCGATGACGCGGGGGCCGTCGACGGTGAGCAGGACGTTGGACGGCTTCAGGTCCCGGTGGACGATCCCGGCGGCATGGATGCCGCCGAGCGCCCGCAACAGCCCGTCGGCCAGGGCGTACACCGAGTCGGCGGGCAGCGGCCCGTGCTCCCGGACGGCCTGTTCGAGCGAGGGGCCGGGCACATAGCCGGTGGCCACCCACGGCGGCTCGGCGTCCGCGTCCGCGTCGAGCACGGGGGCGGTGTAGCGCCCGCCGACCCGCCGGGCCGCCGCGATCTCCCGCCGGAAACGGGCCCGGAACTCCCCGTTCGCGATGTGCTCCTCGTGCACCACCTTCACGGCCACGGTCCGCCCGCCCGCCGAGCGGGCCAGATACACCCGTCCCATCCCGCCCGCACCGAGCCGCCCGAGCAGGGAATACGGCCCGATCCGGGCCGGATCACCGGCCGCGAGCGGACGTATGCCCTCCATCGCCGTGTACCGCCCGCTGTCCTTGCCCGTGCCCTCGCCCATGCTGACCCGATCCCCCGATGGCCTTGTCCCCTGCGGTCGTTCACGCCCGGCCGGAGCCATGCGCGCCCGCCCAGGATAGGAGCCCCGGAGGCCGGCGCTTCAAGCGGATCCCGGCGGGGGCAGGGTCAGGGAAAGCGCGGGCCGTCGTCGGCGGGGTGCAGGCGGGCGAGGAGAGACCGTGAGCGATCATGCCGCGGGGTGCCGCGTGATGCCGCAGGGTGATGTCCTGCCTGATCAGAGCGCATATGAAGGGTTGGCCCCTGCTACCTCGTGATGCACCGTCCAAAGGCGTCCGGCCACCGGCTGGCCACCGAGACGGACACCGCTGGTGGCAAGGAACCGGATCACCGGGGTTGTCGGACTTCCACAGACCGCCTTGCGGGCAGTCGCCTGCAACTTCACCTCAGTTCACGTGCGCTCGCGGATGTAGGTCACGCCGAACGCCTTGACCTGGCGGTACTCCTGGAGCCTGGTAGCGAGGTCGAACACGTCGCCGGTGACGTACTGGAAGATGTCGAGGCCGCGGCCGAGCAAGATCTTCCAGCCGGTGTCGGTGACGATCGAACGGTCGTGGATCGTGTCGGCGAACGAGACGTCGAGGTTGATGCCGCCGGCTGCCGCTCCCTGCTTGACCTTGAGCAGGAACTCAAGTTGCTTGCGGACCTTGTCCTCGCCGCCGTTGCTCTCCGAGGTGATGAGCTTGACATTGACCTCGTCGGCGGAGTCCTTGACGGCGGCGATCCCCTCGATGAGTTCCATGAGGTTGCGGGCCTGGTGGAACTGGCGAATGTAGGGGTCCGTGATCGTGATCTGCCCGGCTCCGCGCAGGTAAGGGGTTAGCAGCGTGCCGAACGAGACGCCGCGCTGGTTCTCCTGGAACTCACGGTGCCCCTCGAACAGCGGAGCCTCCGCGACCTGCACGTACTCACCCGCAGTCCCATCGTGCCCGGTGGACACCACAGCGGCCGCCCTCGGTTCGACCGCGCTATCCGCAGCCTCGGAACTCTCGCAGCGCTCTCGGTGGTAATACGCCGGGTACTCGTCCTCTTCCAGAGTCGAGACCGAGTGCCAGGCTCTGCTCCCGTCCAGGTAGCCGAACTTGACGTCGGCCATCGTCGAGTCGATCCGCAGGATCTGGTCCTTGACGCGCTTGCGGCCCTCGATCGCGAACCGCAGGATCTCCTCGATCTCCTCGGGTGCTGCCTCCCCGTGCGGGTAGAGGATCTTCATCAGCCCGGAGAACGTCTTGTGGATCCCGTCGCGGTCACGGGTCGACATGTCCGACGAGAGCGAGAAGTACTGCTGGTAGCGGTCCGAATAGTCGTGGGATCGCATCGACTTGAGCACTTCGGCGATGTAGTCGACGACGAACCCGTAACCGTTCGAGAACATCTCTCCGCGGATGGTGTCGACCTCCCACCCAGGGATGCAGTGGTGCAGCCGGTCGAGGTAGGCGGAGTCGTGGTAGCTCTCGGGCAGCTCGTCGAACAGGTCGGAGTGCTTGAGCATGTACGGCACGGTGTGGGAGGTGTTGCCGACGAACACCATCGATGCCTCGGCACCGAGCGTCTCGACGCCGCGGGAGAACGACTTATTCGCCATGTAGTTCTTCATGATGTCGACGAGCGCCCTGTCGGTGCGCTTCTTCTTGCCGGCGAACTCATCGAACGCGACGACATCCCAGTAGCCGACCAGGCCGATGCGCCCGTTGGCGTTGTTGACGAACAGCTTCGGCACGGTGACCTCGCCACCGGAGATGAGCATGCCGTGGGGCGAGAACTCCGAGAAGATATGGGACTTGCCGGTGCCCTTGGGGCCAAGCTCGACGAGGTTGTAGTTACGCTCCACGAACGGGATGAGCCGCACGAGCTGGATGAGCTTCGCCCTCCTCCCGAACAACTCGGGATCGAACCCGATGGACTGCACCAGCAGGTCGATCCACTCGTCGGTGGTGAACGCTCGCCGAGCCGCCAGGTAGCCCTCAACGTCGAAGTTCGACAACTGGATGGGTTTGATCGACCCGAGTATCCACGGCACAGCCCTCGGGTCGTCACTGTGGAAGTACTCGATGTCGCAGATGCACCAGACCCCTCCGACGAGCAGCTTCGGGTGGGCCTTGATCGTGGCGGGCTCAACAAGCACACCCTTGATACCGAGGTTGGCGAACTCGGCCTGGTAGACGTCGTCCTTCTCATTGAGCGTGGCAGTGACCTTGTCGATGACACGGTGCCGTCCGCGCTCGCGGATCGTGGACTTCACCAGCTCGGACTGGTTCCGGTGTACGTAGTGGTCGGCCAGGATCTTGCGCACCGTGTCGATGCCCGCCTGGATGGTGGCCTCGTCGTCAGAGGCCGCGTACTGGCCGAGCAGATACTCCAGCACATAGGTCGGCACGATGGCGTTGCCCTTGACGGCCTTGACCAAGTCCTTGCGCACGACAGCGCCCGGGTAGTGCCGGTTGATCTTGCGGTCCAGCTCGCTCAGCGTCGGTGCGGCCTCGACTGGCGTGTCCGGGCCGGCGACGGATGCCTCCTGGCTGACCTCACCCACTTCGCCCATGGCTGCACCCTCCCTAGAAATCGAAGTCCGAGGCGAATGAGCGCTTCAGCGTGTACATCGCCTTGGCATAGACGCGCCACTGGCTGGTGTTGGGGATCAGTTCCTCCAGGCGGAACTCGACCGCCCGGTTGTTGTAGTCGTTCGCATCCCGGCTGAGCAGCATGATCGCGCTCTGGTAGCGGTCTCGCTTGTCAGTCGACTCCTGGTCGAACACCAGCAAGGCGTGGTTCGAGATGAGGGTCTCGCCAACGTAGAGGCCCGCCCGTACCGTGCGTGGCTGGACCTTCTCGCTCACCGGCTCGGTCTGGAAGAGCTTAACCACCAACTGCCCGGTCGTGATCTTGTCCGACTCGGGCAAAATCTCCACGTTGACCAAGCGTGTGTCGCTCTTACGCTTCTTGTTGATCGCCAGCACGGGCACGACGATCTCCTGGAGAGCCGCGCCGCCGTGGACGAACCTCGCGCCGGAGCCTCTGAGCCGCAGTCGGTGGATCGACTTGGGGATCTGCACCTCGTAGTTGCTGTCGAGCCCGAGTTGAGCAGAGGTGAACGTCTTGAACGCCGGGTCGGCTTTCAGCCCTGTGCCCAGCACATAGCGGCGCGCCTGCACGACGATGTCGTCGCCCTGCGGGGCGACCGACAGGTAGCCGGCCTCGTCGAGTGCGGAGTCCTGGAAGAGGAAGCCGTGGTCGGCGGTCACGAGGATGTTGGTGGCGTCGGCGCTTGCAAGGCGCTTGACCAGGTCGACAAGCTCCTCCAGCGTCTTCTCTGCGGCCTCGAAAACCTGCCGCTCGGTGCCCTGCTTGTCGCCGGTCGCGTCGATGCGGTTGTGGTAGACGTACAGCACCTGGTGCTGCCGGTAGAGCTCGCGAATCTCATCGCGGGTCATGCCGAGCAGGTTCTCGGCGGAGATCGCCGTCCCCCGCACGCCGGCGAGGATCTTGCTGCGGTTGTCAGTGCCTGCCGATGATTGGCCGTTTACATCGACGAGATCGCCCTTGCTGGAATGCCCGATCGTGGTGTGCGGCAAGAGCGCGGCCATCCCCAGCTGGGTGTAGCTCGGCAACACACCCAGAACGGCATCAAGGGTCGCGTCGAAACGGTCCTCCTGGCGAATACGCGAACCCAGCTCGTCGGCAACCTCGTAGCGCAGGGCGTCGGAAACGATGACGACGGCCTTACGCCGACCGTCCCGCGTGATGGGCCTGACGTGGTCGGCGAAGAACGAGGTCTGCGGCCGGAGCAGGGCGGAACGCCACCGGTCGACGCCATCAACATGCTGCTGCCATGCCGCGCCGAGGGTGTACAGGAACTTGTTCGCATAGAACGACTCGACCTGTGCCCGCAGCCCTTCCAGCGGGCCGGTGTGCTCGGCGGTGCGGGCCGCGTAGGTGAACTGCCGGTAGAACTGATCAATACGGAACCATTCGCTCCGGTACCGTTCCAAGCCCTCATCGAACGACTGCATGGACAGGCTGACCGCGCTGAGCGCGGTCAGCAGGTCAGAGGCGCTACCGATCGCGGCATACAGTCGGCGATACCCGTCGATCCAGAAGCTGCTCTGACGCCCGCGAACGACCTCAGTGACTTCGCGAGCCGTGACCGCCCGGTCGGCTACGGCGTGCGCAAGATCCCTGATGATCTTCTGGTCGACCTCCTCGAACAGGTCGTTACCCAGCAGGTCTCGGAAGCTTGCGTCCTGGATGGTGCTCGCGTAGTCCAGGTCTCCGGCTGCCCGCCTCGCAAGCGTGGTCATCGCCTTCTCGCTCCGCCGGTCATTGCGCAGACTGGCGAAGTCGAGCTGGATGTTCCGTAGCCCTCCGGGTCGTTCCGACTTGAACCCGTCGATGGCCCGCCGGAACACCCACAGCACGAAGTCGTCGAGGCTCGGGCTCGACGACGTGTACCCGTAGATCGACCCGACTCCCTGCCAGTAGAAATGGTCGAGGCCGTACTCGACGAGCGCGCCGTATTTCGCGTTCGCACCACCGGCGTTCTCGATGAGCAGGGTGCGGGTGATTTCCAGCAGGCTGTGCTCTCGCTGGCCGAGCAGTACCACCGACATCTTGGCTTGCAGCAACCGGACATCATCGTCAGCGTCGAGCAGCGCCTTGAGGCTCTGCACTCGCTTGGGCGCCCGGTAGAACTTCTCGTGCGACTGCACGATCTCACCAATGCCGTCGGCAGTGAGCCCCAGTTCCTGCTGCACCAACGAAGCGCGGTCTGCGGTGAACACCCCGTAGGCCAGCTCCAGGTCGAGCAGCCAATTGCCGATTCCCGCCGGCACGATGCCCGGGCGGTAGACGAGGAATTTCGCCTCGGGCTCCAAGTGCAGCAGCCGGTTCTTGACCGCGTACTCGTCGTCGGCGACACTCACGATCTCGACGCCATCCAAGGCAAGTGAGTCAAGGTCAGCGGCGTACTCGCCCTCGGGGTCGTGCCAGAACACCACCCGGTGGGTCTCGAAGCGACGCTCCAGGTGAGACCGAATAGCGGATGTCTCAGTCATTGCTTGCCTCAAGGCCGGGAATCTTCTTCAGTGCGGCACCGAGCTTCGCATAGTTGGCCTTCACTCCGTCATCGAGGTCGATCTGCACCTGCTGGGTCGCCAGCGGGTACAGCACGTCGTGTTCGTACTCGTCAAGCTCAAGCAGGACCTTGCGCAGACGGTCGACCTCCTTCTGTGCGGCAGCCTTCTCCCGGGGCGTGCCCGTTCCTACGGCGAAGCGCTCATGGTGCTGACGGCTGGCCTCCAGCTTCGCCTTGAACTCCCGCAGGTACTCGTTCAGCACGGTCGAGGCCGTGGACGGTGTGTAGCGGTGCATGTAGATGAGGGCGTTGAACGATCCCTTGGGGCTGGAGAACAACCAGTAAATGGGGCGCTTCTTGTATCGCTGCACATGGTTCTTGTAAAAGGACTTCACGAAGTAGTCGCGCACGTCCTTCACGCCGAGAGACTCGGTGACGAACCGCAGGTTGTCCTCGAAGTCCTTCTCCCCGAACGTAACCCGCAGGAACTGGCGAAAGCGTGCCACGATGTCGCCCTCGAACCAATCGCCATCCACGATGGGGAGCACGTTGTCCTTGTCGGGCGTGAACGAAGGATGCGGTACCTTCGCCAGATAGTCCTGGAGCGTGTCACCTTGATCCGCGAGGATCAGGCCGGGTTCGTCGAGGCTGTAGCGCCCGAACATGCAGCCGACCGCGTAGGAGACGAAGTCTTCCACGGCTGTACGGATCCGACCCGCGCGTTCACCTTGATCCGGTCGCCTTGATGCTGCTTCTCCGGAGGGAGCAGAGCCCAGATACGCCGCGGCGAAAAAGGCGTCGATCGCTTCCTCGGCGCGCGCCAATCGACCCGCACGGTCGTCCTCGTTCTGGAGCGCCTGCCCAAAGGCATCCAACATGCTGGTTGCCAGGCCGCAGACCGGGGAGCCCGTGAAATCCGCCGACAGCTCGCGCGAATCCCACTCCGATGTGGCCTCTGAGATGCAGCTCCGCACGAGCGTCTCGACTTCCACGCTCTCGCGTACCCGCACGGGAAGGCTCAGGACATGCCCGAGCTTGAAGTCCAGGCGAGGTGCGAGAAGGCGCATGAAGCGGGTGGCCGTGGAGCTGTTCATGAAGCCTTCGAGGACGAGGAGGTCCTCCTCGCGATGCGCGAACGCCATGGGGCTCTTCGTGTCGAACATGAACCCGCCCTCAATGTGGCGGACCGCGAATCCGTCACCAGAGATGCTCGACCATGTGATGCCTCGCCTGAACGCGAAGCTTCCGTTGTAGTTGTGCGAACGGATCCTTCCCGTCAACGGGTCGATGTTTTCGCGGCACCTTGCTCCGTCGCGCTCCCAGTCGACGACGTACTCGAAGTTTCCGTACCACCGGCGCGAGGAGCCGCCCTTGTGGTAGGGAAACCATCGAGCTCCACTCTCGACGCTCGCCTCATTCGAGTCGATACCGAATGCGATATCGGCGAGCGAAACCTCGAACCATCGGCGGAGGTACCGGTCGTTGTTTCCTGTCGTGAGCCCTTCCCGCGCCTGCAGCAGGGCGCCGAGATTGGGCCCTTGTCCGAGTGCGGCGATCTCCTTCTCCGTTGCCCAGTAAATGACCGGGGTGTTGGGCACCTCAAGGAACTCGGCGACGCCCCTCACCCACAGCAGATCAGGGCGTCCCCCTTGTTTGGCACCTGCGATCGCATCCGCCTTGGCGGAGCCTTCGCCGTCCACAACTCGAACAAACGTCGACCGGGACGTTCCCGGCGGTGCGGCCTGTGCGGCGAAGGCCACGGTCGAGACGACCTCGCCGCCGATCGTATCGAATGCCCCCGTGCCGAGGTGCGCCAAAGTCGCGATCCGCGCACGCCTCAGCAGCGAATCGCGGTACCGGGAGTACGCGCCCAGGAACATCCAGCTGTCCATGGTGACCATGGAAAGGAACCCAGCGGGACGGAGGAGCTCCAGACTCCGCTCGATGAACATGGCATACAGGTCCATCTTCGAAGCCGGGTATTCGCGCTTCGCCAGTGCGGCAAGGTGGGCATCCATGCTCCCACTGCCCATGTAAGGCGGATTGGCCACTACGACGTGGTATCGCCCCGACAAGTACCCGGCTTGACGGACAACCCTACGAGCACGATCGAAGAGTTCACCGCCGAAGAGGTCCTCCTCACCCTGAGCGTGGACGTCGAGACTTCGGTGGAGCGGTTCGATCAGCTCCTCGCGCGGCCGGATGAGCGCTCCGGACGTGTCGGCGTGCCGGAACTGATTCCAGAATTGCTCTTCATCGACCCGGTCGCCGCCGGCGGTGACGAGGACGTCCAGCTCACCCGGGTTGAACGAGAGCGGTTCGAGCACGCAGACGTTCGGCTCGACCTGCTTGTTGAAGAACGTGCGCTGTCGGGCGCGCGCCTTCATCGTGAGCGCGAACGCGGCCATCGCGCCGGCGCGGGGATCGATCTCGGTCCCGTAGAGGTTGTTGGCGAGGATCAGCCCGGGGATATCAGACGGCGCGTAGCCCTCTTCCTCATATATGGCGTAGAGCAGGTCGAACGCGTAGGTGAGCATGTGGCCGGAGCCGCATGCGGGGTCGATGATCTTCAGCTCTTCGGGGCTGGCGACCTTGAGGTAGTCGGTTTCCTCGTCGGCCGGGGCGATGTAGTAGTCCATCTGGTCGGCGAGCCGCGAGGTGGGCCGGTTGAGCAGCCAGAGCCGTCCGAGGGAGTTCTCAACGAGGTAGCGGACGATCCAGTGGGGGGTGAAGAGCTGGGTGGCAGCGGGGATCTCGGCAGCGCCGGCCTTCTTGTTCTTCTTGAACCCGGCGAAGACCTCAGCCTTACGCTCGGAGATGTAGAACTGGTACAGCCAGCCGATGACCTCGACGTCCTTGCAGACGTCTTCGGTCAGCACGGTGACGGCCCGGGCCAGCACGGAGTCGTCTGCGAGCAGGTTCGCGGGGATGAGCAACTCGGTGTAGTCGCCTTCGCGCCCGAACATGAACGGCATCGAGCCGTTCCAGTGACGGCAGCACTCCGCGAGCAGCAGCGAGTACGCCTCGCCCTGCGGGTCGTCGCTGCGGCGCGTGCCGTTGAGCAGGCTCGTCACGGTCTCGACGGTGCGCTTGTTGGTGACGACCGTGCTGTCGGTGTTCCCGCGCTTGGCTTCGGCAAGGATCTCCGGCTGGCCGCCCTTGCGTCCTCGTTCGGGTGAGACGACATTGACGCCGGTGTAGCCGTTGGCGTCCATGAACCGCAGCGCGATGATGCGGTTGAACCAGGTGTAGGCAACCTTGTCCGCTACGGCGGCGCGGCCCCTGTCATCGCCGCCGTTCGCCTTGACGGCCTTCTCCAGTGCCGCGACGGCGCTGCGCTGCTCGACCCGCTCGGGCGAGGCAGGGGCGAGCACGACCGCGATGCGAGCCGCCACCTCCCGGATCAGTGCGGTGCGCGCCCAGGCGGCGAAGGACTTGAGCGGAGCGGTTTCCATCAGAGTGCGATTCGCTTTCCGTCGTTGAGCGTGGACAGCAGGGCACTACGGACCGCTTCGAGGTACCGGTCGACGTCCTCGATGGTCTCCAGCACACCGTGAGCACCCGGCACCATGATCGTCTTGACCGAGATGGTCTGCTTGACCGGCGCGGGCTCGGGATCGTCGGTGCCGCCAGTGGGGCGGGCGGAAGAGACGAGCTGATCGAGCAGCGCAGGGTAGGTCTTCTCCTCGAAGCTGTTCCCCTGCTCGCGGATGAGCGCGATCTGCCTCTCGGTGCTGACTCGGTCGATGATCTGGTCGATCGTGCGAACGATCCCCTGCTGTGCGTCCTCCGCGGCGTTCTCGTAGTAGGGGCTGCCGAGCACGTCGGTCCTGCGTCCCTCAATGGCCTCAATCACCGTGGCACGGCTGGTCGCGAGTGCTTCGTCGACCTGCTTGCCGAGCGCCTCTGCGGCTTGCTTGAGCTGGATCATGCGGTTGCCGCGGAACGCGTTGGGGTCTTCGAGTAGCCGCTTCACCTCGGCGTCGCTGCCGGCGGGCAGGTAGCCGAGGTTGTTCGTGCTCGCCGTGAGCAGGGTGACGGCCTCGTCGTAGATGGCGCGCTGTCCTCCGTTGAGGAACGACTGGATCGGGTCAATCACGGAGTCCTTGGCGTCGAGCAGCTCGTCGCCAAGATCGAACTCGGTCAGGTACCACTCGTCGGGCTTGCCGACGACCCTTTCGAGCAGCGCGATCGGGGCGGCCAACTGCGCCACGAACGCGTACTTCGACCCGTTCACACGCGCCTTCAGCTCGTCGAGCTTGCCGCGCAGCTTGTCGCTGCCGTGCCGGGCCAGCTCCATCGCGTCCTTCGGCGCGGTCGCCTCGTCGAAGAAGTCGGTGCAGAACTTGCGGAGCGTCGCGACCTTGCGCTCGTCGAAGACCTTCTGGAGAGCCACCACCGCGTGCGAGTGCTTCTGCGTGTTGCGCAGCACCACCGCGACCTCGGTGCGCTTCAGGGCGTTCCCATCGAGGATGATCGTGAGCTTCGAGGTGCCGACGAGCCACGCGATGACGACCTCGATCGAGGCGAGGTCCCAACCGTAGGGCTTTGCTTGGAACGCACTCACGATCGTCTTGACGGTCGCCTGCTCGCCGAGCCGGTCACGTTGCATAACGAACGACAGCACCTCGTCGCCCGGGGCGGCGAGCGTTGACTGCGACGGGTTGTCGAACATGCCCGACCGGTCGGGGTTGGCGAACGTGGCGACCTGCTGCTCGCTGTAGGTCGCCCCGCCGAGCAGGCTGAGCTGGGTGTAGGTGCGGCTGACGAGGTCTTGGAACCCGTCGGTCACACGGGTAACGGCGTCCTGCGATGCGGAGGTCACGTCGGCGGCGTTGATCACGAGCTCCGCCTTGCCGACCGCCCGGCGGATGCGCACGGCGAGTTCCTTCTCGCGCTCGACGTTCCGCGCCGCCTTGGAGCGCAGGATCTGGTCCTCGATCGCCGTGAGCGAGGTCGTCTGCTTGCGCTTGGTGTACTTCTCCGTCTTGATGAGCAGCCGCAGATCGGACAGGGCGCGCTCGTCGGGTTCCAGGATGACGCGCAGCTCATCTTTGCCGGCGCTGTGCATCCGGGTCTCTACAGGGCCGAACGGGTACTCAGGGGTGATGAAGTGCACCGTCAGCTCGCGCTGCTGCCCGTACACCTGGTCGTCGAGCTTGTAGCCGAACGGGAAGTCCTGGCCGTTCTTGGCGTACCGCAGCTTGCCGGTACGGATAACGTCACCCGAGAGGACCCTGAACAAGCGACCACTGACCTCGGAGGCGTCGATGTCGACGTTCTTGATCTCTTCCTCGATGACCTGTTCTTCGTTGGTCAGGTACTCGTAGACGTTGCCGTTCCGCTGCACGTACGTCTGCGTCTCCAGCAGCGTCAGAGCCTCCTGTACCTGCTTGGACAACGCGGGCAGGTCAAGCCCGAACCGGTCGTAGACCAGCACGGTCAGGTTGCGCGAGGTCGCGTGGAAGCCATCGACGTACTTGACCAGGAAGAGCGCCTTGAGCAGGCGGACGGCAAGCTCGTTGTCGAGGTTGCGCTCGGCGACGTCGATCGAGCGCTGCGCTGCGGACTTCAGCGAGGCGCGGATGCCCGCGAACATGTGGTCGAACGTCGCGAGCCTGCCGACCTCGACATCGCCGACGTCCTTGACGACCTGTTGCACGACGCCGAGCATGGAGCGCTCGCCGACCGAGCTGTTGCGTCCCTCGAACACGTTGTGGTCCGAAACGCCTTCTATCGCCGCCTGGAAGAGCGGGAACTGGTAACTGACGAATGGGTACGTGCCGGCAAAGTGCGCCTCGTCGGTGTAGTTGCGGTAGGTCTTCGCACCGTCAACGAAGTCGAACAGCGTCTTGAAGTTCGCGTGCTGCTCGGCGTAAATCTTCGCCAGCGCGGACTCGCCTGCCTCGTTCTTCTCCAGAAGACGCTTGCGGATGACCTCCTCGACATCGGCACTGGTGAGTTTCACCCGAGTCCTGAATCGCGCCTGGATCTTGGAGAAGTCGTTGCCCTGTTGCTTGGTGCGGTCGCCGACGACCTTGTCCATGTCCTCCTGGGAGGTGACGAACACCCACGCGCGCCCCTGGCACTTGGTGTTCAGAGACTCGGCGATCGTCTGGAGGTTCAGCATCAGGTGCGTGTTCGTCCCGATGAACTGGCCGGCCTCGTCCACGAAGAAGTTCAGCCGGAAGCCCTCGTCCTGCTTGTCGAGCCATGCCTTGACGTCGTTGGCGAAGTCCTCGATCGACACCGAGTACTCGTTGCGGTACTTCGTCAGGATGTTGGTCGGCGTCCCCTCGGTCAGGCCGCTGACCTCGGCGTACGCCGAGGCCACATTGGCCTCTTCGAGCACGCCCTCCTCCCGGCCATGCACCCAGTCGCGTCCCGCGATCCGTGCGTACGCAGCCTTGAACATCCCGTACTGGCCACGGTTGTCCAGGTCCCGCTCGAACCGTGCCACGTGGCCCTGGTTGCCGTAGTAGCCGCGGCTCTCGTCGAAGACCTTGACGAACACCTTCAACAGCGCGTCGGCCTGGTCCTTCGTGATGAGCGTGGCTTTCTGGTCGATATTGAATAGCAGGCTCTTGGCGGGGATACGGTCGGCCTTGGTCAACAAAGCCGGGAGGAACGCATCCTGTGCCTTGGACTGGAAGCTCTCGGACACAAGCTCCCGCGGGAACTCCTGCCCGTCTACGTCGCCGAGCAAGTGGGCGAGCATCTTTAGCAAGTGGGACTTACCGGAGCCGAAGAAGCCCGAGATCCACACACCGTTCGCGTTGGTGTAATTCGTGTACGCCTCAAGCAAGAGTCCGAGGCCCTTAGCAGCCTCGTTGGTCACAACGTACTCGCCTACCTCGGTACCCAGGTGCGCGGTATCGTCAGCCTTGATGACGCCCTCGATCGGACGCTGGACATCCTTGGCGAAGATCCCGGTCAGCTTCATCGAGTCAAGCCTCCTGTTCCAAGATGTTCTTGGCTCGGTAGTACTGGTCGTCTTTGATTCGCCCGAACAGCACGAGCGAGGACCCCAACGTGTCGGACTGCTCGTAGCGGCCGGGGAAGAACATGAGCATCGGCTTGCCCGTCACGACGCTCTGCAAGTTATTGAGCACGTTGTGCGAGCGGATGTACGGGAAGACCTCGCCGATGCCGGTGAGGAAGAGGATGTCGAAGTTGCCCTCGGCGAGCTTGGCGCGGACCGCGGGCGCGATGTGGAGCTGCGGGTCGAGCATCGCCTGAAGCAGCTCGCGGAAGTCGGCTTTGTCCTGTTCCGGTTCGAGGGCGAGCAGGCGATCCCAGACTCCGCGCTCTTTGAGCATCTCCACCGACAGGTCGTAGAGATTGATCTCACGGACCTCGATCCCCTTGTTGGCCAGTCGGTTTTTGATGCGCTTCTTGGCCCCCGCGACCACAAGGGCGTCCTCGGGGTCGTGGGGGTAGATGAAGAACGGCACCTCGTTGCCCAGGCCCTCCATCTGGAGGAACCGCTTGCCGCTGAGCACCTGGAACAGGCGCTCTTCCTGCTTGGACAGCTCGGTCGGCGTCACCGCTCAGCCCTCCCTGTATCGTGATCATTGGTCGGGAAGAACCGCAGATCGCTCGGGGTCCGCGTGGACAAGGCGCTGGCGACCCGCTGTGATGGCACAGCTTGGAGCAGGTGCCCGCGGTCAGAGTGCAGGCCGGCCTCGTTAAGCATCCGAAACACGTTCGAGCGCAGCTTGCGCAGCGTCGAGTCCTTGACTTCGTCCAGCTCGGGGTGCCACAGAGCCTTGCCGCGCACGAAGCTGTCGAAGTCCTCGTACGTGAGCGTCGATGCCAACAGGAGGAACCGCTCGCGCACCACCTCCTCGGCGAACTCGCCGATCAGGTCGTAGCGACGGCAGGCAGCTGCCCACAGCAGGTGTCCGCGCTCGGTGGCCGTCGCGTCGATGAGTAGCTCGATCTCGTCGTCGGTGAGCACGGCGAGCCGCTGGGCGACCTCGCGGGCGAAGCGCCGCCCCGACGCGACCGTGCGAGCCTGCAGCAGATTGTCCTGCTCGATCACCGCTCGCACCTTCGACCAGTCGTGCACGCGCAGGTACAACGGCGCGACGATGACAGCTTCGCGTATGAGGAGGGCGCCGCTGGTGAACGAGAGCGCATAGCGCGACGCGGGGGCGATCCCTTCCGCCACGGGGCACCTCCTTCGGGAATTGGGCAAGTCGATCAGGATACGGCGCCCCACCGACACCACCCTCCTGGCTGCGGGTGACCCGTCAGGTCAGCCTGGTTCCGCGTGATCGCTCGGATGACGCGGCACCGCCGCTGCGCACCCACTCATCGATTTCGGTGGTCTGGAATTTCCAGAGTCGTCCGAGCTTGTGAGCTGGCATGCCCTTCAGGGCGATCCACTCATAGACCGTGTCTTTTGTGATGCCTAGGTGGGCGGCGATATCGTCGGCGGACAGCCACGGTTCAGCCACGGTGGAACCTCCAGTCGACAGTCAGCCTGAGCAAATCCGGCACACCTACCTTACCGGTGCCGACGGCGGTCCATACCCGGTCTAGCCGGGTGTAGCCGGGCCACGCCCCACCGCTCGGGTGCTTCCCCGGTCCAGTAACGTGGACGCCGCGCTCCTGGCCACTCTCCTCGTAGGCGCACTCCGCCGCGCCCGCAGGCAGGGGGCCCGCCTCGCCGAACAGGCGCAGAGCGCCGACCGGGCCGTGGTCGAGCACAGCGGCGGCCGCTACGTCACCGGACAACTGCTGCGGATCGGCCTGCACGACGGTCGAACCGAGTTCATCAACGCCGGCCACCCCTGGCCCCTGCGCCTGCGCGGCGGGAAGGTCGAGGAGATCACACCGGCCGTCGACATGCCCTTCGGCTTCCTGGCGCCCCACACCTACTCGGTCCAGGAGCTGGACCTGCAAGCCGGCGACCGGCTGGTCATGCTCACCGACGGAATGTTGGAGCGCAGCGCTGCGGATCTCGATCTGCCGGCCCTCATCGAAAGCACCCAGGACCTGCACCCGCGGGAGGCCGCCCGTGTCCTGATCGAGCACGTCGTCCGTGCCCATGACGGGCGCCTGGACGACGACGCCACCGTGATGTGCCTGGACTGGTACGGCACCGGCGTCACCCGCCGCGACGCCGACCACGGCGCCGACGTCTCCGAAGCATCCCCAACGGTCAGCCGGCACACCTCTCCCCCGGAGCCCGCTGGACCTGCAAGCTGAAGTAGCCCGGCCGAGTTCGTCGGCGGCTCAGGCCTGCCCGTCGCTCAAGCGGCCACAGGAGCCCCGAGCATCGCGGAAGCCTGCGGCAACGGGTTGACCACCCGAGTGGGTGCGGGGGCCGGGGCCAGGTCGCGGCAGGTGAAGCCGAGCCGGGCCATGGCCCGCAGGACTTCTCCGGCGCTGAAGTCGCGGCGGTCCTGCCGTGTGATGACCTGTCCGACCTGCTTGACGGGGTAGGTGCGTCGGCCGATGATCACGGACTCGCCGGAAGCGTGCTCGGGCTTGATGCCCTTCATCGATTCCAGGACGCCGCTCCTGCTGAGGTCGAACGGGAAACGGGCGATGACACAGCGCATGATGCCTCACAGGAAGAGGAACGAAGAGGAGCGGTTCTGGTTCTCAGGCTGCGGCGTCGAAGGAGGACTGATGTGCGGTCACGCGCCGGGCCGCGGAGGCGGGGCTGCGCCGGCCGCGAGAGGATGCGCTGCGGCTGCGCTCACGCCGCGCGGCCACCGGCGCGGTGATCGTCACGGGAACACCGGAGGGGGCCTGGGCGCCGGTGATGCGGCCGAGCGCCTCTTCGCCGGATCGGACCTGGGTGGTCTGGGGCACGATGCCGGCGGCGGTCATGAGACGGGTCATGTCGCGGCGCTGGTTGGGGGTGACCAGGGTGACGACGCTGCCGGACTCCCCTGCCCGGGCGGTCCGGCCGCCGCGGTGGAGGTAGTCCTTGTGGTCGGTCGGCGGGTCGACGTTGACGACGAGGTCGAGGTTGTCGACGTGGATGCCGCGAGCCGCCACGTTCGTGGCCACGAGTACGGTGACGTGCCCGGTCTTGAACTGGGTCAGGGTCCGGGTGCGCTGGGACTGCGCCTTCCCGCCGTGCAGAGCCGCGGCCCTCACTCCGCTGGCCAGCAGGTGGTCGGTGAGCTTGTCCACGGCCCGCTTGGTGTCCAGGAACATGATCACCCGACCGTCGCGGGCGGCGATCTCGGTGGTCGTACGGTTCTTGTCCGCGCCGTGCACGTGGAGCACGTGGTGCTCCATCGTGGTGACCGCACCGGCGGAGGGGTCGACGGAGTGGACGACCGGGTCGCTGAGATAGCGGCGGACCAGGCGGTCGACGTTACGGTCCAGGGTGGCGGAGAACAGCATCCGCTGGCCCTCGGGGCGGACCTGGTCCAGAAGCGCGGTGACCTGGGGCATGAAGCCCATGTCGGCCATCTGGTCGGCCTCGTCCAGCACCGTGATCGCGACCTGGTCGAGTCGGCAGTCACCGCGGTCGATGAGGTCCTTGAGCCGGCCCGGCGTCGCCACGACGACCTCGGCACCACCACGCAGCGCGTTGGCCTGCCTTCCGATCGACATGCCGCCGACGACGGTGGCCATGCGCAGTCTCACCGAGCGGGCATAGGGGGCCAGGGCGTCGGTCACCTGCTGGGCCAACTCGCGCGTCGGCACGAGGACCAGGGCCAGAGGCTGACGGGGCTCGGCACGCTGACCGGCGGTGCGAGCCAACAGGGCCAGTCCGAAGGCGAGGGTCTTGCCCGAGCCGGTGCGCCCGCGTCCCAGGGCGTCGCGGCCCGCGAGGGTGTTGGGCAGGGTCGCCCCCTGGATCGGGAACGGAACGCTCACCCCCTGCGCGGTCAGCGCCGCCAGCAGCTGTGCCGGCATGTCGAGGTCGGCGAACGCCTCGACCGCCGACAGCGCGGGAGTGACCGTGACCGGCAGGGCGAACTCGCCCTGGACCGCGGCGGGCCGCCGCCCATGGCCACCCGAGCGGCCCGAACCGCCGGAACGGGCCGGGGCAGCGGAACGGGCCGGGGCGGTCGAGTTGAAACGGCTACCGCCCCGGCCGGAGTCGGCGGTACGGCTGCGGGCACGGGAAGAGCGATTGTTCGTACGTGTGGGGTTCATTCAGAACCTTCCTTGATACGGCACGTATCAAGGAATTCCCGCAGCGGAAGAACAGCGCGGGGAATCACAAGAACGGGCCGAGCAGAATGGGGAATCACATAAAACCTGCGGATGATTCCGGACAGGGACGCAGGCCATGGAAAGGGCGACGCCATTGCGGCGGGGAACCGGTCCCACCGGTAGGCAGGACTCGGAAAGAGTGGGCAGCGAGAAAACTCTGCGGGCGAATGTTTCACCGCAGGGGGCACCACTCGGAAGAATGCCCGTAGCTGGGGCCCGCACCCCTAAGGATGCGGGCCCCAGCTACGAAGTGCGCGTCAGCGTCAGGCGGGAACGATGTTCTCGGCCGTCGGGCCCTTCTGGCCCGGTGCGATGTCGAAGGTGACTTTCTGGCCTTCGAGCAGCTCACGGAAGCCCTGGGCGGCTATGTTCGAGAAGTGGGCGAACGCGTCAGCGCCGCCACCGTCCTGCTCGATGAAGCCGAAACCCTTGGCTGCGTTGAACCACTTCACAGTGCCTGTCGCCATGTCATATCTCCTTCGGGGCAGGTACGTCGGGATCCGTCATGTACGGATTCCGCGTCGCCGCGATGATGCCCCGCCCGGAGAAACCCGGATATACAATGAAGCTTCTCCATGGTCGAAAACACCCACGCAGAAGCTTGAAGTTTTGGGAACCACAACTGCAACCGAGATCGACAGTAGCATGCCGTAATGGTCCGCGTACGGTGAAAAATTCCAGCCTCTTCGCTGCGGTAAAAACATTCCCCGCGCGGCGCATTGAACCCTCACGTCGTGGCCATAGATATCGGTCCGCCCCGAGCGCAGCATTGCCGGAAGGGTCCTCACCCGTCACAGCGCGGGATGCCGCAGCGCTTCAGGCCGAGGTCGGCGTGCCGGGCGGCTTGGTGCCTCGGTGGTGTTCGGCGTTGATCCGCTGGGCTTCCTCGAGTTGGTCCTCAAGGATGACGATGCGGCAGGCCGCCTCGATCGGGGTGCCGCCGTCGACGAGCTCGCGGGCGCGTGCGGCGATGCGGAGCTGGTAACGGGAGTAGCGGCGATGGCCGCCCGCGGAGCGCAGGGGCGTCCTGTGGAAAACGTGTTGGAGGGGCCCGGGTGCCATACGGCACCCGGGCCCCGAAGGAACTGCTACACCATCAGCCGGCCTTGATCGGCTACGCCGGCTCTGTGTTTCCGCATGCCTGCCGGGAAGAGGTCCGGGGGCTGCGGGGATCGCGGTTGCTTGACCGGAGACCACCTCACTATCGATGTCCTGCGGTACCCGGGCACACGTCGTTCGCCCGGGCGATCCTGATGGCGCCCAACTCCTCCGTTCTTCCCTCTGGACAAACTACTTCTGTACTCCTGGTGGCCTCTCACAGCGCCACTCCGGCAGCCGGCCCCGTCGCCCGTCCTGCATCTGCTCTGGCTTGGAACCCCACTGCCGAACTTCCCGGTACGCGCGCCGCAGCCTGACGCCATTTACCGAGGGACCACTGGTACTGCGGACTGCACTTGCTTCCTGCGGTCCTGCTCACGGCAGCCCCTGAAAACGGCGGGCTGCCCGGTCCGGTCGCCAGCCCCGTCGCCATCCTGCAAGAACCCTGGCTTCGGAACTCCACCACCGCACCGACCTGCGCACTGCAACTGCTGAGTACTGCTGCCTGGCGGTTCATCTCTGCCAGGCCCTGCTGTCCTTCTTGCTTACGAGAGAAAACATAACCACCCCGCACCCCAATGTCTACCTCAGCCAGCACAGGTTTTCAGACGCTAGCGAGAGAGGCTCTCTGTCTGAGCCACCGGCAGAGCGCAGATGAGTCATCCGCAGCCAAGCCCCGCACACCCGACCAGGGCCGTCGCCCGCAGCTGGGCACATCCGGTCGGAGCGCGGCCGGACAGCGTCACGGTGGCCGTCCACATCCCCGCATGCAGCCAGCCACGCAGCCTCGGCTGTCATCGCCGACCCACCGGATGGTGTCGCCGCAGTCGTCCAGGATGCTGCCAGACCTCCACGTCCGGCGGGAGAAGGCGAGCCCGGTGTGCAGGGCCTTGTCGGCCTTGAACGCGCCATGGGTGAAGTACCGGTGGAAGCCCATGCTGACGCCCGGCACAGTGATGTCAGTACATCTCCACGGCGATCAGCACGTCGGTCCAACCGATGCCCCACCCCCAGGCCACCGATACGGCGGCAAGGACCGCGGCGAAGGGCAGGCCGATGAGGGCGTACAGAATCGCGCGGTCGCGCACGCCGGGCGGTTCATCGGGTGGCTCCCGAAGTGAGGACCAGTACGACGTTGTGGCCGCCGAATCCGAAGGAGTTGGTCACGGCGGTGCGGATCCGCTGGGTCCGGGAGGCCTTCGTCACGTAGTCGAGGTCGAACTCGACCGTGTCGTCGGTGAGGTTGGCGATCGGCGGCGCGATGCCGCGTTCGACGCTGAGCACGGTCAGCGCGGCCTCGATGGCCCCCGCCGCGCCGAGGGTGTGTCCGAGCACACCCTTGACGGCCGTGACACTGGGCGCGTGCGACAGGACTCGGGCGATCATGGTGGCTTCCGCGGCGTCGCCCGCGGGCGTCGACGTGGCATGGGCGTTGACGTGGTCCACGTCTCCGGGCGCCAGTCCGGCGTCCTCCAGCGCGAGCCTCAGCGCGTCCTCGGAGCCGAGCCCGTCCGGGTGGGGCGTCGTGGGGTGGTGGGCGTCCGTCGTCTCCCCGGAGCCCGCGAGCACGGCCCGGGCGCGGCCCCCGCGGGCTGCCGCGTCCTCGGCGCGTTCCAGGACGAGCACCGCGGCTCCTTCGCCCATCACGAATCCGTCCCGGGTGGCGGCGAACGGCCGGGACGCCCCAGCCACGTCGTCGCGGCGCACGGACAGGGCCCCCATCTGGTGGAAGGCGGTCACCGGAAGCGGGGCGATTGCCATTTCCACGCCCCCCGCCACCGCGATGTCACACAAGCCGAGTTGCAGCAGTCTCCGTGCCGTCGCCAGTGCCGTGGCACCGGACGCGCAGGCGGTCACCGCGGCCATGCTCGGTCCGCGCGCGCCGAGCGCGAGGGCGACCTCGCCGGCCGGCATGTTGGCCAGCGCCCGCGGCATCGAGGTCGGGGAGACGCTGCCCGGTCCCTTGTCCCGCAGGCGGTGCGTCTGGTCCGCCCAGAGCCCGAGGTCCCCGACGCCACAGCCCATCACCACGGCCACGCGCCTGGATTCCCATGTCTCCGGATCATGGCCGGCATCGCCTACCGCATCACGGGCGGCGGCGACCGCGACCTTGGTAACCCGGCTCATCCGCCAGGCGTCCCGCCTTCCGACGGCCCGGTTCCCGTCCACGTCCGCCGGAAGCCGACAGGAGAAGTCCACGGGCAGTCCGGCGAGAGCTGGGTCCGGCGTGGCTGTCGGCAGGCCCTCGCACACCCGGTTCCACGTCGCCTCGACGCCGTCCCCGGCCGGGGTGATCATCCCCAGGCCGGTCACAGCGATCGTCGGGGTCTTCGTCACCGGTTCTCCAGGTGCCCCGCGGGGTCCTGGCCCGCGGCGGCGCTCTCGATCTGCTGCGCGAACTCGGCCAGTGTGGTTTCGGCGGTCACTTCGCCCTCGATGACGGCGACGCCGAGTTGCTCGCTGAGCATCACCGTGAGTTCCGCGACGGCCAGGGAGTCGAGTTCGAGAGTGCTGATGGCCGCGTCGGGACGCACGTCCTCGGCGGGCACCTGGAAGGTCTCCGTCAGAGCGCCCTGGATCAGGCCGTACACGTCCTCGTAGGTCGCAGTCATGATCGTTCCCTTCGCGCAGTGGTCAAAGTGGTGGGCCCGGCTGGAGCCGAAGGCCAGGTGAAAGCGGCGGAACCCCAGGTCAGGCCGCCGCCGAAGGCGGTGATGAGTACCCGCTCGCCCTCCCGGAGCCGGCCGGCTTCCTGGGCATCGGCAAGGGCCAGCGGTATGGACGCGGCCCCGGTGTTGCCGACCTCGGCGAGGTTGAGAACGCACCGCTCGTACGGGATCCCCAACCGCAAGGAGACGGCCTCAAGGATGCGGGTGTTGGCCTGGTGCGGAACGAAGTGGTCCACATTCAGCGGTTCCCAGCCGAGCCGATCGAGCAGGCTCCTGGCCGACTGTGTCATCCGCACGACAGCATGCTTGTAGACGTCCGCCCCCTGCATCCGGAAGTGGTGGTCGCCTTGGCCGGGCGGGACGCCGGACGCCCGGGAACGTGCGCCGCCGTCCGGAACGGTGATCAGCCCGGCGTTGCCGCCGTCGCTTCCCAGGTCGCAGCCCAGCAGCTCACCGGGCTCCCCTGGTTCGCCCGCCCGTAGCAGCATCGCTCCGGCACCGTCCCCGAAGAGGATCCCGGACGAGCGGTCCGCCGGATCGAGGAGGTTGGAGTACACGTCGGCTCCCACCAGCAGGATCCTGCGGGACACCCCGGAAGCGATCAGCCCGGCCCCGGTCGCCAGGCCGTACACGAATCCGCTGCACACGGCCGCGATGTCGAATGCCGCGACCGGTCCGAGCCCGAGGCGGGCGGCCACAGCGGGCGCGCTGGCGGGAATCGGATGGTCGGGGGTGGACGAGGCGAGGAGCACGGTGTCGACCGTCTCGGCGCCCTCCAGCACCCGCGCGGCCGCCTCCAGCGCAACGTCCGACGTGGCCATCCCCGGGTCCGCCCGGTGCCGGCTCCCGATCCCGGTGCGGGAGCGGACCCAGTCGTCCGTCACCTGCCAGGACGCGGGCAGGTCGTCGTTGGTGACGCGCCGGGGCGGCACCCATCCCGCGACGCGTTCCACGACGCAGGCCGGCATCACGAGGCGGACCCGGCGCCGCCCAGGGCGGCGATCAGTTCGGCCAACGCTCGCACCTGGGGTGCCCGCAGCAGGGAGTAGTGGCCGCCGGGCAGCAGGTGCCGAACGACCGGGCCGTCCGTCATTTCCTGCCAGAGCCGTGCCGCGCGGTCTCGCTCGGCCAGGTCCTGGGCGGCGGCCTGCACGAGATGGGTCTCTCCCACCTGGGCCGCCCCGGTGGGAGAGAACGCCTCGGCCGCACGGAGGTGGGCCACGTGGAGCCGGAACATCCCGGTCACGTGCCGAACTCCGAGGTCCCCGGGTACGCGTCCTTCCCGTATTGCCCGGGTCATCATGGTGTGCACGGCTTCCTCGGCGGCAAGACCGTCGAGATCCGCGCCGGTGGGGTCCAGATCGATGCCGAGAACCCGGCCGGCCTCTTCCGCGAACCCGCGGACCAGTTCGGCACCGGTCGCCGCAGGCTGTGCCGGGTAGCTGTCGACGAGGACGAGGCCCTGTGGTGCACGGCCTCCAGCCGTCAGCCGCCGGGCCAACTCGAAGGCGACGAGTCCCCCGAAGGACCAGCCGGCCAGCAGGAACGGACCGTCCGGGCAGGCCTCGAGCAGCCGCGTACGGTACGTCTCGGCCAGCTCCGGGACGCTCTGGTGCGGCCCGGAGCCCACGGAGGGGTCCTGGAAGGCGTACACGGGCCGGTCCGCGCCGACCGCGAGGGCGAGATCCCGATAGCCGAGCACGTGCCCGCCACCGGGGTGGACGAGGAACAGCGGGGGGCGGGGGCCTTTCGCGGAGGACAGCCTGACCAGGGGGTCCGGCCGGCCGCCGGGCGTGGAACGCTCGCGTACCATCGCGGCCAGCCGCTCGACGCTGACCACTTCGTCCTTGAACAGCGCGCTCAGCGGGATGCTCACCCCGAGGACAGCCTCCGCCTTCGCGACCAGCCGTACCGCGAGCAGGGAGTGTCCGCCCGCGTCGAAGAAGTCGTCCCGCACGCCCAGCCCGGTCCGGCCCAGCAGCTCCTCGCAGATGAGGAGCAGCGTCAGTTCGACCGAGTCCTTGGGCGCCGCCACGACCGACGCCGTTGCGTCCACGTCATCGGCGGTGCCGGCCGCGGCCGGGCCGGGCGTGGGAAGCGCGGCGGTGTCCACCTTGCCGTTCCGGGTCAGCGGCAGGGTGCCCAGCCACTGCCATCGCGTCGGCACCATATGCTCCGGCAGCTGCTCCGCCGCATGTCGGTGTACGGATTCGGCGGATGGGGGCATGTCACCGGCCTGGACCAGGTAGGCGCAGAGTTCCGGTGCCTCCGGCGGGCCCGTCAGGGTCACCGCGGCGTCGGCCACCGCTTCGTGCCGGCGCAGCACCGCCTCCACCTCGCCCGGCTCGATCCGGAAGCCGCGGAGCTTGAGCTGGGCGTCCGAACGGCCGAGGTAGCGAAGTCCGCCCTCGGGGAGGTGACAGACCAGGTCTCCGGTCCGGTAGAGCCGGCTGCCGGGCCGGGTCGCGAAGGGGTCGGGCACGAACCGCTCCGCCGTGAGATCCGGGGCGCCGAAGTACCCGCGGGACACCACGTCCCCTCCGATGTACAGCTCTCCCGGGGACGCCACGGGGACCGGTTCCATCTCCTCGTCCAGCACGTGGAGCCTGGCACCGCTGATCGGGCTGCCGATGGGGACGGACAGGGACGGCTCACCGCCCGGCACGGCCTCGTGCACGCAGCACCCCACGACCGTCTCGGTCGGTCCGTACTCGTTGACGATCCGGCAGTCCTTCCAGTTCTCGAGGAGATCCGCGGTCAGCGCCTCACCGCCGACGACGAGGGTCCGTCCGGCGACCGGGAACGGCAGGTCTTTCCGCGCCTGGTTGAGGATGCGCAGATGGGACGGGGTGAGCTTGATCAGGGTGGCTGTCGGGTCCGCCTCGATGACACGGGCGAGCTCCAGCGGGTCCGTCTGCGCATGTGCGAGGAGCCGGACGGATCGCCCCGCGACCAGCGGGCTCAGCAGGCTGGTGACGGTGAGGTCGAAGGCGATGGACGAGTGGACCACGGAGCCTCCGTCCGAGCCGTCCAGGTAATGCCCGGCACTCCACGTCAGATAGTTCGCCAGGGCTCCGTGCTGGACCATGACGCCCTTGGGCACACCGCTGGAGCCGGAGGTGTGCATGATGTAGGCGAGGTGGTCGTCGCCGACCGAGTCCCCCGCCAGGCGGCCCGGCTCCGGCCGTCCGGCGAGAGCGTCGAGGTCGTCGAGCACGAGGACGGTGCCGTCGAACTCGGGCCGGTCCAGCCGGTCGGTGGTGAGCAGCACCTCGCAGGAAGTGTGGGCGAGGAGGCGGGCCGCCCGCTCCGTGGGATGGCCGGGGTCGAGGGGTACGTAGGCGGCGCCGGCGTTGAGCACGCCCAGCACGGCGACGGGTAGCGCGGCCAGGTGTTCCAGCCGGATACCCACGGGGGTCTCGGGACCGACGCCGAACTCCCGCAGGCCGGCCGCGAGCCGCCGCGCCATACCGTCGAGTCGGCCGTACGTCAGCGCCCGGTCGGCGGCGACGACCGCGGTCAGGTCCGGATCCGCCGCCGCGCGGGCGTGCACGGCACGGTGGACCGGAAGGCCGGTGCCACCGCTCCCGGAGCCGACGGAGGTGTGGAACTCCTCGGTGAGGAAGTGGAGTTCCTCCGCACCGAGGAGGCGGATGGCCCCGGCGGGCCGTGTGTCATCGGCCAGTGCCTCCGACAGCAAGGTGAAGAGCCGCTCCGCCAGCATGGTGGTGAACCGCCCGGCGAGCCTGGCGCGGTCGTGGTGCCAGTCCAGGACGAGTTCCGCCGCAGGGCTGCCGCCGGATTCCCGGACGACCAGCCGCAGGACATACGGCTCCAGGACCACGTCGGTCCACTCCAGGGAGACGGCCGTGGTGGCGGGTTCGCCGTCGTGGAACTCGAAGGCGTGGTCCCAGGCGACCGTTCTGCCGTCCACGGCGGGTTCCTCTCCCAGGAGCGCCCGGTCCAACCAGGCGTCCGTCTCGGTGACCAGCCGCCCGAAAGGCGTGGCGAGCGTGGAGAGAGGAGCCTTCCCTGCCCACGCCGTGTAGGGGCCCACCGCGTCCTTGAGGTCCTCGTGCTGTTCCCTGCCGTCGATCAGGAAGGCGGCCTCGGAGCCCACGGCTCCGGCGGTCCGGCCCAGCAGGACGCGGAACGCGGTGAAGAGAACGGCCCGCGGAGACACCGCGTGCCGGGTCGCGTACCGCCTCAGCCGGGTGGCGAGCCCGTCGTCCATGCGCACGCGTACGACGCCGTGACCGGTGTCGTGGCCCCCGGCGGCCTCCGGCCATTCCGGCCGGCCGTGCTCCGCCACCCCGGCCGGGTCCGGCGCCGACGCGGTGGACCGTACCTCCAGCGTCCCTTCCCATTCCGCGAACTGGACGTATTGCACGGGTTCGTCGGCCGGGCCCTCGCCGCGCAGGATGCCGGCCAGTTCCTCGGCGAGGATCGCGAAGCTCCTCCGGTCCGCGCGCACGGCGTGCGTGGTGAGCAGCAGGCCACAGCGGTCCCCGGGAAGGTCGACCAGAACGCAATGCATAGCGGGGGCCTTGTCCGGGGCAGGGACGTGATGCCGGGCGTGCGCGGCGATCGCGGCCAGCCGCTCCCGCCGGGTCTTCTCGTCCGTGGCGCGGAGGTCGTGGTGGTCCCAGCCGACCTCGCACCGGTCCGCCACCACCTGCAGCGGGGTCTCCGTGCCGGGCGGAACGGCGATGCCGGTACGCAGGATGTCGTGGCGGGCCACAAGGGCGTCGACCGCCTGGGCGGCTTCCCGGCCGGTGAGCGGCCGGTCCACCGCCAGCATGGCCTGCGCGGTGGCGTGGAATCCCGCCCGCCCGAAGTGGTGGACGCTGCGCTGCCGACTCGAGACGCCGTAGCCTTCGACGCTTTCCGTCACGTCGGTCACGGCCGCACCTCCGCTACCGGGTAGGTGGTCATTCCGCCCATGGCCACCAGCAGGCGACGCTCGCCCTGGAAGGGGTTGCGGCCGTGCGCCATCAGGAGGTTGTCGAGCATCATCACGTCGCCGGCTGCCCAGGGCAGGGCGAGTTCGGCCTCGTCGTAGACCCGCAGAATCTCCGCCATGTCCTCGTCCGGGATCACGGAGCCGTCTCCGTAGAAGCAGTTGCGGGGCATGCCGTCCTCGTCGAAGACCGCGGTGACGGCCTGGCGTATCTCGGCACCGAGGCAGTACGGGTGCCAGTGCTGTGCCTGGTTGAACCAGGTGGGCTGACCGGTAACCGGATGCGCGATCACTCCGGATCGCACACAGCTGGTGTGCAGTGTCTCTCCCCGCCAGGTGTAGGAGAGACCGGCGGCGCGGCACTGGTCCTCCACCGCGGATCTGCTGTCCGTCCGGAACACGTCACGCCAGTGCACGCCGAGGCCGGTCCCGTAGCTGCGGGTGTACATGACGCCTTTGCGCTCGAACGGCTCGCGGACCGCGTGGGGGACGCGTTCGTACACGGTGCGGCTGTCGGCGACCGGTGTCTCGCCTCCCTGGTCCGCCGGCCTGACGCAGGCGAACCAGATCCGCGTCGGCCCGGACAGGTTGAAGGTGTTCTCGTTGTGCCAGAGCAGCCGCTCCTCGGGCGGATGGAAGACGGGCGTGTAGATCCTGCCGTTCCCGGAGACCCGCGGATGCTCCCCGTTCTCGCTGAAGAGGTCCGTCACGAACACTGAGGCGAACCGTTCCAGGGCCTCCGGGGCGTCGATGCCGAACCCTCGGAAGTAGACGCCTCCGTGCTCGTGCACGTCCGCCGTCAGCTGTTCCCGGTGGTGCTCGGCCCATTCGGCCGGCGCCACGTCCGCGTGCGATTCGTACACGGCGAGACGGGTGGTCCCGGCACCTCCGATGACGGTACGGCGCACCGGTTCCGGCCGGCCGATGGTCACCTTCCGCGGCCTGAGCGACCTGATCCCACTGGGCTTGAGGGGTGTTTCATCGGACATGCTGGTTTCCCTTCGGGTCTCGGGCCGCTTCTGGCGCGCCGAGGACCGGATTGCGCATGGCGGGGGCCACCGCCGGCAGTTCGGCGGCAGTCCGGGTGCGTGAGGACCGCGACAGCAGCAGGTCCGGCGACTCAGTCATCTCCACCAGCACCGCCTGCCACCGACGCAGCAGGGTGTCGATGGTGGCGCTGTCGTAGAGCACTGCCTTGTACCGGATGACGGCTTCGATTCCGCGTGGGGTACCGGCCGCTTCGAAGAGCAGGTCGAACTCCACGAACCGGGTCTTGACCTCGTCGAACGTGATCTCCACATCACCCGTGCGGGCATGTTCCAAGTTGTCCGGCAGGTACTGGAACATCACGGTGAAGAGCGGGTGGTTGCCCCGGCCGCGGCCGGCGCCGACAGCCTCGACCACCTTGTCGAAGGGCACGTCCTGGTGGTTGTAGGCGGCCCGGCACACCGAGCCCACCCGTTCGAACGCCTCGGCCAGGGTCAGGTCTCCCCCGAGGTCGGTGCGCAGGGCGAGCGTGTTGATGAACGGCCCCACGAGCCCTTGGAGGCCGGAGTCGAGGCGCTGGGCGGCCGGGGTGCCGACGACCACGTCGTCACCGGCACCCGACACCGCGAGCACCGCCTTCAGCGCAGTGACGAGCACCATGTGCGTCGTCGCGCCCCGCCGGGAGGCCAGTGCGGCGATCCGCTCGCCGAGCTCCTCGCCGAGCCTGATCGTGGCCACGCCGGCCTCCGCGCTCCAGTGTTCCTCGGGGAGGCGGTCGGGGGTCAGCGACCGTCGGGCGGGTATGCCTTCCAGCCGGTCCTTCCAATAGGCCAGCTGGGCCTGCGCGGTGCCGCTCTCCAGCCAGGTGTCGAGACGGATCGCGGCGTCCGCGAACCTCGTCATCAGCGGGGGCAGCGCCTCGGGGCGCCCTTCGGTTCTGGCGGCGTACAGCTCCATGAGCTCGTGCAGCAGGATCCTCACGGACCAGAAGTCCGCCGCGATGTGATGGATCGTGAACAGCATGCGGAACCGCGCGGGGGCGATCCTCAGGACAGACACCCGTAGAACAGGGCCCTTCTCCAGGTCGAAGGGCCGGTAGGCGTGGTCTGCGGTCAGCCGCTCGGCCTCCGCCGCGCACTCCGCCTCGGTCAGACCGGTCAGGTCGACGACGGGAACGGAAACCTCCAGCTCTTCCCGCACGCGCAGCCCGGGCCCTTTGACCGTGACGGGGTAGTGGGAGCGCAGGACCTCGTGCCGGGCCACCAGCCTGCCGATGCTCCAGATCAAGGCGTCGGTGTCGAGCGGACCGGAGATATGCGCGGCGCTGGAGACGGTGTAGAGGGGGGTACCGCTCCACAGCTGCTCCAGAAACCAGAAGCGGCTCTGGGCGGAGGACAGCAGGACCGTTCCGTCTGCCCGCACCGTGGCGTGTGCCCCGCCTTCCGGTGCGGGAGGCGCTAGATCGTGCGGCGGCGCGATGGTGCCGGTCCGCTGCTTCTCGATGCTCTCCGCGAGTGCGGCAAGGGTGGGGCGGCCGAAGAAGTCGCCGATCGCCACGTCGGCCCCGTACCGGGAGTTGACCTGCGACAGCATCCGGATGACCGTCAGCGAGTTGCCACCGACGGCGAAGAACTCGTCGTGGACGCTCCGGGGGCCGGCGCCGAGCGCCTCGCTCCAGATCTCGGCCAGTTCGGCTTCCAGCGGTGTCCGCGGCGCCTCGGCCCCGCCCGACAGGACGATCTCCTCGCCCGGAGTACGGAGGAGCGCCGTCCGGTCCACCTTTCCGTTCGCGGTGACCGGCAGGGCCGGGAGGGCCAGAAAGAGGTCGGGAATCATGGGGATCGGCAGGGCGGACCGCAAGCGGTGGTACCAGCCCTCGGGCCCGGTCTCCGGATCTCCCGGACTCCCCGGTTCGAGGACGAGGCCGGCCACCAGCCTCGGTTCGCCGCCGGAGCGGTCGACCGCGACCGCCGCCGCCCGGACTCCGGGCAGGCCGGTCACAACTGCCTCGACCTCCCCCGTCTCCACCCGGTTGCCGCGGATCTTCACCTGGCCGTCCTGACGCCCGATGAACTCCACCACGGCCCGGTCGCCGTCCCACCGGAACCGCGCGAGATCTCCGGTGTCGAACATGCGGGCGCCCGGGACGTCGGCCCATGGGTCCGGTACGTACAGCTCGGCGGTCAGCCCGGGCGCCGACAGGTATCCGCGGGCGACGCCGTCCCCCGCGACGTACAGGGTGCCGACCACTCCGGGCGGCACCGGCCGGAGTCCGGAGTCGAGGATGTGGACCGCCACGTTGCCGAACGGGGCGCCGATCACCGAGCCGGACCACTGCTTCTCGTCGCCGGGCAGGTAACTCACGTACGTGCTGTCGATGGTCGCCTCGGTCAGCCCGTAGGAGTTCACGACCACCGATCCGGGACCGGCGACCCGGGCGAGCACGTCCAGCTCCTCGGAGGTGACGGTGTCCGAACCGAGAACGATGCGGCGCATGAAGGAAAGGTCGCGCCCCTGGTCCTCCACGTGAGCCAGCAGACCGCGTACGACCACCGGGACGAACTCGGCACACTCGGCCGACTCTCGCTCCAACAGCTCCAGCAGCTTGTCCGGACGCAGCAGGGTCTCCTTCGGGCAGAGCACCAGCCTTCCACCGGACAGCAGGGCGCGGACGAGGTCGCCGGCGAAGACGTCGAACGTGACGTTGGCCATCTGCAGATGGCTGCGGATCCCGTCGGCCCGCAGCCCGTAGGCCGCGTCCCAGCCGGCGTAGGCGTTGGCCAGGCCGCGGTGAGTGACCATCACGCCCTTTGGCCGTCCCGTGGAGCCCGAGGTGAAGAGCACGTAGCAGAGGCTGTCCGGCAGGATGTCGACCGCCGGGTCGTGGTCCGGACGTTCCTCCACCTCGGCTCGGTCGCGGACGAGGTCCACCACGGTGGTACCGGACCCGGTTCCCTCGGTGCGGTCCGGGCCCCCGTCGGTGATCAGCACCGCGATCCCGGCGTCGGCCAGTATCCGGCGGCCGCGCTCGGGCGGGCCCGCCACGTCCACCGGTACGTACGCACCGCCCGCTTTCAGCACGGCCAGCACCGCGGTGACCAGGCGCGCCGAGCGCTCCACCGCGAGGCCGACCCGGACCTCGGGACCCACCCCGTGGGAGAGCAGGTGATGGGCGAGCCGGTTCGCGGCCCGGTTCAGCTCCCCGTAGCGGATCCGGGTGTCACCATCCACCAGCGCCTCGGCCTGCGGGGTCTCGGCTGCCTGGCGCTCGAACAGGTCCACCACGGACAGATCGGAACCGGGCAGCACCGCGCCGCGCCCCAGTCGGCTGAGGCTCTCCTGTTCGGCCGGGCCCACGAGGGGGATCGCGGAGAGCCGCACGGCCGGATCGTCCGTGAACGCGTCGAGCACGCTGCGGTAGGCCGTGGCGAATCCCCGGACCGTGGTCTCGTCGTACAGCTCGGAGTTGTACTCGAAGGTGATGTGCAGACCTGTGCGGGAGGCGCGTATGTCGGCGAACAGGTCGCACTTGACGTACCTGCGGTCCGGAACGACCACCGTCGCGGTGAGGTCCGGGAATGCGGGAGCGGCCATCTCCTGATCGAGGTTGAACAGCACGCGCAGGAGCTGTCCGCGGCCCGCGCCGTCTCCCCGCGCCAGTGACGAGGCCCGGAAACGGACGTGGTCCTGGCCTTCGAGGAGGCTGCGCCGGGTGCCGTCGACGAAGTCCGCGACGGTGTGGTCCGGCGAGGTGCCCGACCTGATGGGCACCACATTGGCACAGTTGCCCACCACCCGCTCTCCGCCCGGGTGGGTGCGCAGGGCCACGGGCACGCCGACGACCAGGTCGTCCTGTCCGGTGATCCGGTGCAACAGCCCGGCGAAGGCGCCGAGCATCAGGGTGAACGGGGTCACGGAGCGCGCCGCCGCCGCCTTGCGCAGGCGCGTGTGGGTGTCGCGGTCCAGGCTGAAGGAGAGACTTGCCCCGCGGTGGGTGACCCTCGGGCCGCGGGGCCGGTCGGCGGGCAGCTCGACCGCGGGTATCCCGTCGGCGAGCCTCCGGCGCCAGTACGCGTCGTCCGCGTCCCGCGAAGCGGTGTCCCCGGCCAGGGCGGCGACGTGGTCGTCGTAGGGAACCGCGGGAGGCAGGGACGGGGCGGCGCCGGTGAGCTGCGACCGGTACAGCTCGGCGAGGTCGGGCAGGAGGACGCTGAAGGACCAGCCGTCGACAACGGCGTGGTGGGCGCCCAGTACGAGCCGGTGCCGGGAAGGCCCCAGCCTCAGCAACGTCATCCGTACCAGGGGGCCCTGGAACAGTTCGAACGGGGTGGCCGCCGCGTCCGCCATCCACGCCTCGGCCCGCTCCTCGGGGGAATCCCCGTCGCCCTCGGTGAGGTCGGCGTGGTGAAGGGGGAAGCGGTCCGCCGGCAGGATACGCCGACCGCTGCCGTCCGGCAGGAGAACCGAGCGGAGACTCTCGTGACGGTCCATCAGCGCAATGAGCGCCCGTGACAGGGCGTCGCGGTTCAGCTCCCCGGTAAAGTCCACCGCGATCATCTCGGTGTAGGCGAGCGAATATTCGGCACCGAGCTGGTCGAGGAACCAGATCTCCCGCTGCACGTCCGACAGCTGACGGTCACCGGTGGCCGTCGGCAGCGGGCGGGGGACCGTCGCGGTTTCCGTGTCCGCGCCCTCGGGCACGCCCGGCAGGTCCATGAAGAATCCGGTCCCGGCCATCGCCGTGAGCACGGCGTCCACCGCGGCCTCGATGGCGTCGCAGTCCGCGTCGGTGTGGGCAGTGGAGAGGAAACAGTTCCGCCCCTCCCACAGGTAGATGCCCTGCTCGCCGAGGAGCAGATAGAAGAGTTCCACCAGCTCCGATCCGAGCGGCGCCTCGGTGGTGAAGTGGAACCGGAACAGCGAACCGAAGGTCATCACCCTCATCGGTGCACCGTGGCGTGCGGCAGCCGCTTCCAGCCGGCTGGTCAGTTCCGCGGTACGGGCGTTGAGCCCGCTCTGCAGATCGGGTCCCGCTTCGCGCATGCGCCTGAGGACGGCCAGACCGGCGGCGAGGGAGAGGGGGTGCTTGCAGAAGGTCCCACTGAAGAACGTCCTGGTGCTCTCCACGTCGGTCGAGTCGTCGAACTGCCATGCGCCGCCGTCGACGGCGTCGATGTAGCGACGGCTCCCGGCCACTACGCCGATGGGCAGACCGCCCCCGACGACCTTGCCGTAGGTGGCGATGTCGCCCCGGACTCCTAACAGGGCCTGCGCTCCCCCCGGGTGCATGCGGAAGCCCGTGATGACTTCGTCCACGATGAGCGGGACGTCCATCTCCGTCAGCAGTTCCCTCAGATCGTGGAGGAACTCCCGTGGAATCAGGTCCGGTTTGCGGCTCTGCACCGGTTCGACGAGTACGCCCGCCAACTCGTGGGCGTGCTCGCGCAGCACGCGCAGGGCCGCGGGGCTGCCGTAGGGCAGGACCAGTGTGTCCCGGCCGATCCCCTCGGTGATGCCGGGGGCGAGCGGCGTCGCCTCACCGAGCGGACCGGATACCGCGGACCGGACGAGGATGGGGTCCGAGGAGCCGTGGTAGGAGCCGGCGAACAGTGCGATGCGGCTGCGGCCGGTGGCCGCCCTGGCCAGTCGGACGGCCGTCATCACGGCTTCGGACCCGGTGTTGCAGAACACCGCGCGCTCGGCCCCGGTCATCTCGCAGATCAGTTCGGCCAGCTCCACCGCGAGGGGTGACTGCGGCCCCAGCTGCATGCCTTCCGCGAGCTGCGCCGAGACCGCCTCGTTGACGAAGGATTCACCGTGACCGAAGAAGTTGACCCCGAAGCCCATGGTGAGGTCGATGTACTCGTTGCCGTCGGCGTCCCGGAGCCGCGATCCGGAAGAGCCGACCACGGTCAGCGGGTAGCGCGTCCCGCGCAGGCTGTCCGGCACGTTGAGGACATGCCGGATGTCGGCGTGGACGCCGCGTTCGCGTCGGGCGTGCTCCCTGGATCGTGCCGTGCGCTGCTCGTGACGGGTGACGGCCGCCCGCAGGAAGTCCTGTTGTACCGGCCTGAGGCGGCTGGAGGTGGTGGGGGGACCGGTGTGGAAGGCCACGTACGTGTCGTCGCTCCGCGCGGTCCGTGCGTCCGGGGGTTCGGCCGGAGCGGGCGCGGCCCGTTCGGCGAGGCCGACCGGGGCCGGGCCGTCGCCGCGCAGCAGGGCCATCGCCTGGGTCATCACGTTGTTGTGGACGTCGAGGAGCTGGGCCAGTGACCGTTCGGCCGGGCCTGCTCCCTCGGCCCCGGAGGAGACCTGCGGTTCCACGAGGAGCAGGCTGTGCGGGGCCGGTGGAACAGCCGGGTCCTCGGGCAACGCCGCAGCGAGCGCCTGGGGCGGTGCGTGTTCCTCGATGTGTGCCACGAGTTTCCGCACGGTGTCGAGGTTCTCGAAGAATCTGCTGACAGGAATGTCCACCTGGTATGTGGACCGGATCTTCTGCAGAGCGTGGATCAGCATGATGGAGTCCGCGCCCAGCTCGACGAACGGGCGGTCGAGCGAAAGCTCGCCGGGTTCGAGGCCGAGAAGGTCGAGCAGCAGTTCACGTACGACGGCCTCGGCGCCGGCCGGGCGGGTGTCCGGGACAGCGGCGGGGGCTGCGGCGGGCGCGGGCTGTTCCGCGGTGACGGTGGGATGCCAGTAGCGGTCACCCTCGAAGGGATAGGTGGGGAGAGCGGTCTTCCGCACGTGCAGGCCCTTCTCGAACGAGGTCCAGTCGACCCGGACGCCCGCCACGTGGAGCCGGGCCAGTCCGGTCAGGACGTGTGTCTGATCCCCGGTGTCCCGGTTCAGTGAGGAGACGACGGTGGAGCCCGGCGATTCGGCACGGACAAGTCCGGTCAGGGTGCGGCCCGGACCGATCTCCACGAAGGTGTGGCAGCCCAGTCCGGTCAGCGTGCGCAGGGCGTCGGCGAATTTGATCGGCTGCCGTACGTGGCGTTCCCAGTACCCGGCGTCCGGCAGCCGGGTCCCGGTGAACATCTCGCCGTCGAGATCGGAGACCAGGGGGATGGCCGGCTCCCGGTAGGCGATCCCGGCTGCCTCCTGGGCCAGTTCCGCGGCTGCCGGCTCCATCAACCGGGAGTGGAAGGCATGGCTCGTCCGCAGGGGTCTGGACAGGACGCCGTGCTGTTCCAGCCGGTCCGCCAGCGCTCGCAACGCGGCGTGGTGCCCGGAAACGACCGTGTCGGTGCGGCTGTTGACGGCGGCGATGTCCAGCGGTGCGTCACCGATGGCGCGGAGCACCTCGTCCTCACCGGCGAGCACGGCGAGCATGCCCCCGCCCTCCGGGAGACGCTGCATCAGCCGGCCGCGGGCGGCGGCCAGCCGGATGCCGTCCGCGGGGTCCATGACCCCGGCCACGCATGCCGCGACCAGTTCGCCCACACTGTGCCCGAGCAGTGCGGCGGGCTCGACGCCCCAGGACCGCCAGAGGCAGGCGAGGGCGTATTCCACCGCGAACAGAGCCGGCTGGGCGTACTCCGTACGGTCGAGCAGCCGGGCCCCGTCCTCCTCAGCGAACAGCACCTCCAGGAGCGGGCGTTCCAGTAAGGGGTCGGCATGCGCCGCGGATTCCTCCAGCGCGTCCCGGAACACCGGTTCCGCCGAGTGGAGTCCGCGGCTCATTCCGGCGTACTGGGATCCCTGTCCGGTGAAGAGGAAGGCGACGCCTCCGGTCGTGGGATCGCCGTTCCCGGTGATCACCCCGGGGTGGGTTCCGCCTGCCGAGAGGGCCTCGGCGCTCTCGCGCAGGGCGGTGACGTTGTCCGCGACGAGGGCGGCCCGCCAGGCATGGAGGTCCCGACCGGTGTTCGCCGTGTGGCAGATGTCGGCTGTCCCGCCGGTGCCGGTCTGTCCCGAAAGGGCATCGGCGTGGGACCGCGCGAGCCGGCGCAGGGCACTCGGCGTCCGGGCACTGAGCGTCAGGATCTGTACCGGTCGGGGCGGCACCGCGGCCCCCGGCCGTTCGGACGGGCCCGGTGGCGGGTCGGAGATAACGACGTGCGCGTTGGTTCCGCCGAATCCGAAGGAGCTCACGCCGACGACACGGCGGCGGTCACCGGCCGGCCAGGGCACCGCTGCCGTGGGCACGGACATCCAGGCCGGTAGCTCGATCCTCGGGTTGAGCTGGTGCAGGTGCAGATGCGGGGGCACCACACCGTGCCGGAGGACGAGCACCGCCTTGATCAGTCCGGCGATGCCGGCGGCGGACTCGGCGTGGCCGATGTTGGTCTTGACCGAGCCGACCAGGCACCGGCTGTCGTCCGTACGGTCTTCCCCGAGGGCCGCGGACAATGCCCGGAGCTCGATCGGATCGCCCAACGGGGTCCCGGTGCCATGCGCTTCGACATAGCCGACCTCGGACGGGTGCACGCCCGCGCGGGCCAGGGCGGTGGCGACGACGTCCTGCTGGGCGAGGCCGTTGGGGGCGGTCAGCCCGTTGCTGCGGCCGTCCTGGTTGACTGCCGTACCGCGGACGACGGCAAGGACGCGGTCGCCGTCGCGGCGCGCCGCCGCAAGCTGTTTGAGGACGACGACACCGCAGCCCTCGGCGCGGACGTATCCGTCGGCCGAGCTGTCGAACGTCTTGCACCGGCCATCGGCAGCGAGCATGCCCGCCTGCGAGAAGATCTCGGTGGCGAAGCCGTCGAGGACGAGGTTCACCCCGCCGGCCAGAGCCAGTTCCGCCTCTCCGTCGCGCAGCGCCCGGCACGCCTGGTCCACAGCCACCAGGGAGGAGGAGCAGGCCGTATCCACGGCGATGCTGGGGCCGCGCAGGTCCAGCGCGTAGGAGATCCGGTTGGCCGCGATGCTCAGCGCCTGACCGGTGCCCGAGTACGTATTCGCGGCGGTGGGGCCGGCCGGCGTGAGGCGGCCGTAGTCCGCGTTGCTGATTCCGACGAACACCCCGGCCGAGGTGCCCTTCAGTAGACCGGGAGCGATTCCCGCGTCCTCCAACGCCTGCCAGGCCACCTCCAGCAGGATCCGCTGCTGCGGGTCCATGCGGCGTGCCTCATGGGGGTTGATGCCGAAGAACTCGGCATCGAACCTGTCGACGCCGGACAGGTGACCCTGCCGGCCGAGCGGCACCAGCCCAGCGGGGGGATCCGGCCTGGCATCGGTGACGGCGTCGGTTCCGGAGGAGAGCAGCCGCCAGAACGCGTCCGGGCCGTCGGCGCCGGGGAACCGGCAGCCGAGACCGATGACGGCGATCCCCTCCGGCGGTTGCTCATCGGGCACGGAGCTCCTGGGTGATTCCTCCTGCCGGTGTGCGCCCACGGCCACCCGGGGCTGAGGTGGTTCCGGAACGAGGTGGCGGCACAGGTCCTCGATGCTCGGGTACTCCCAGAGGAGGGCAGGAGAGAGATCCCGGCCGAGGCGGTCCTGGACCTCTCCCAGGAGACCGACCGCTACTCGTGAGGAGAGGCCCAACTCGGCGAACCGGTCGTCCGGGCGGATGTCCGCCGCCAGGATGCCCGTCCGCCGTGCGATGCGGTCGGTCATCCATGAGACCAGCTCGGCGAATGATCCGGCGCCGCTGTCACGCAGGGGGCTCATCTGTCCTTCTCCAAAGATGGCTTGGCCGGCCCCGGGGCCGGCACGCTGCCGGGCTTCGAGGGGGATCCCGGCGGAATCAGTTCAGGACGTGCCACGCGCAGGGGCGTGAAGATCCCGACGAGGAAGATCGCCAGACAGAACAGACCGCCCATCAGGCTGACCGATGGCACGCCCAGTCGCGCCGCGCCGACCGTGACCACGGCCGCGCCCACGGGTCCCGACGCGTTGTGCACGGTCCAGAAGGCCGCGGTCACCCGGCCGAGCAGATGGTCGGGAGTGACCTGCTGACGCAGGGTCATGGAGAGGATCCCGGCGAGGGTGATGCCGAACATGAAGACGGCGGACATCAGGGCGATGATCACGAGATTCCGGCTGTTCCCGATCAGCGCCACGGCGGCACCGATCAGGAGCACCGAGGCCAGCCAGCAGGCGCCGAACCCGACGACACGTCGGAGCACGCTGGCCAGGACCGCCGCCACGATCGACCCGAGGCCGCTGACCGCGATGACGTAGCCGAGGACGTCTGCTCCCTGCTCCAGGTCCTGCTGAACCCTGAAGATGAGCAGGTCGGTGGCGCCGAGTGTGAGGAACGTCAGGGCGGTGAGCAAGAGGGTGAGAGCCCGCATCGCGGAGTGGTTCCACAGAAACGTGAAACCGACGAGGAAGTTGTCTCGAACCGGCCCCCTGGGGTCCTCCTCCGTGGCTCTCTTCAGCTCATCAGTCTTGCGCAGGCGTACGAACACGAGGGTCACGGCCGAGACCAGGAAGGTCGCCCCATTGACGCCGAGCGCCCAGGCGGGCCCCACTCCGGCGGCCATGATTCCGGCGAGGACGGGGCCGAGAATTCCGGCCACCGCATAGGTGCCTTGAAGCCGGCTATTCGCCGCGGTGAGGTCATCCGCGTCCACCAGATTGGGCACCGCGGTCACATACGCAACATCAAAGACTGTTTTCAGGACTGCCGCGACGGCGGTAACGACATAAAGGAGCCATATTTGTGGCTCAATCAGCCAGATCAGAGGAACCAGGCCGAGTGCCACAGCCCTGGCCACTTCAGAAAAGATCATGATGTTGCGCCGGTCCATCCGGTCCACGATGTGACCGGCGAAGGTTCCAGCACCGATACCGAAGGCCGCGGAAACCGCCGTGAGTGCACCCATCTGCGCGATGGAGCCGGTCGCGTCCAGGATCAGAATGGGCAGGGCCAGCAGCGTCATGGAGCCGCCGAGGAGGGACAGCCCCTGACCGAGCCAAAAGATATTGAATGCCCGATTTTTACGCAGCTGTCGAGGTAATTCAGAATCGCCCGCCGAGGCACCCTCGTCCATGCTTGACACACTCCACCTCAAGGTCGATAGCGGGAACCGAGGGAGAGCCTAGGCAGGTCCTCTCGGCGAGAGCAAGCTGATTCTAATTGTTCCGCAGCGTAAAAGTGGAGCACCTCGCTCCATTTTCGCGCGATACGCTGAACGTTCCAACATTGCCACTTGACCCGGCGGGTGCAGGTGAGTCAAGGTGAGGAACTAGCGTGCCACTTTCGTCGGCGATATCCAATCCGTCGACTGGCGAAACTATACTCTGGCTGCTTTCCGGCTCTTCATCGTCCTCGGTTTACCAACACTCCTTCAGGGGTTATTCCGATGCCACAGCCCTTATTAGGGGCAGCGTTCGCTCCCGCGAAAAGGCGGACCTGCCCATGAACGCCAATACCACCCTTGCTCATGTCATCGAAGCGGATGCTCCCGTGCCGCTCGCCGAGTATGTGGGGCGGGAGAGGGACGCTCTGCGAACGGCACTGCACAAACACGGAGCGATTCTCCTCCGTGGTTTCGCCGTCGGCGGTGCGAAAGGGCTGGACGCCGTCGTGCGGCAGTTCGCCGGCTCGGCGCCTCTCGACTACACCGAACGCTCCTCGCCGAGGAAGCCCATCCACGGCCACGTCTACACCTCGACGGAGTACCCCGCCGGCGAGGAAATCTTCTTGCACAACGAGAACTCCTACCAGGCCGTATGGCCAAGACTGCTGTTCTTCCACTGCGCGCAGCCGCCCACCACCCTCGGCGCCACGCCCCTCGCCGACACCCGGAGAATCCACGACCTCATCCACCCCGACGTGCGCGCCGAGTTCATCCGGCGCAAGTGGCTGGTCGTCCGCAACTACTCGGATGCACTCGGACTTCCCTGGCAGGAGGTCTTCGGAACGAACAGCCGGGAAGCCGTGGAACAGCAGTGCGCCCGAAATGGGATTGCCGTCGAATGGCTCGGTCCTCACCGACTCCGTACGAAAGCCGTGCGGGATGCCGTGCACCGTCACCCGGTTACCGGGGACGCTGTCTGGTTCAACCATGCGACGGTTTTCCACGTCTCCACGCTCCCGGCGGTCGTCCAGCACGGATTGCTGGAGATGTGCGGTGAGGAAAACCTCCCCAGCAATACCTACTACGGCGACGGAGCACCGATCCCCGGTTCGGTGCTCGACCATGTGCGGGATTCCTACCGGAGCGCTTCCACCCGCTTCGACTACCGCAAGGACGACGTCGTCCTCGTCGACAACATGCTCACCGCCCACGGCCGTGAGCCGTTCACCGGCCCGCGCGTCGTTGCCGTCGCCATGGCCGAGCCATCCAGCGACCTGCGATAGGAGGGGCGTCCCATGACAACCGACGCAACGAGCGACCACACCCCGTACAAGGTGGTCGTGAACCACGAGGAGCAGTTCTCCGTCTGGCCGCTCGGCAAGGAGAACGCCCCCGGCTGGTCAGATGTGGGCGTCAGCGGCCCCAAGGCCGAGTGCCTCGCGCACATCGGGCGGGTCTGGACCGACATGCGGCCGCTCAGCCTGCGCCGCCGCATGGCCGAACAGGAGTCGCGGGCCGAAGGCTCCGCCCAGTGAAGGCCTACTGCAGGGCCTATCCCCTGGGCCGGCTGCACGCGTTCGAGGGATGGTCCGATCACGCGGCCGAGGCCGCCTCCGGCCTGGACCCGGACGAGGTGGTCTTCCTCTGGGACGACTTCACCGTGGTGCGCAGTCCGGTCAACACCGAGGCAGAGGTGCTGTGGGACACGGTGAACCCGCCGTGGGAAGCGTTCTGCACCGATTCCCTGGGCTTCACCGGCAGCGCGAACCTCGCAACGCCCCTCTGACCCCTGGGCGTTCCGGCTGTCGGACGCTTCGCCCCTACGCGGCCCTCCCTGCCCACCGACCCGAAGGAAGCGGACCCTTGCTGGGGACCCATCGCCCTCTGCCCTTGTCCCAGGAACACACCTGGCTGCCCGACCGAAGTGCCAGCGATCAGATCGGGCACCCCTGCCTGACCGTCGAGGTCGAGGGCGCCCTGGACCCCGTCGCTGTCGAGCAGGCACTCAACGCCTGCGTAGGCCGGCATGCCTTCCTGCGCGCCGCCTTCGAGGGTGTCGAGGGCAAGCTCCGGCTGCGGACGGCACCGGTCGGTGTCACCTGTCCGCTGGTCCTGACCGACCTGCGCGAGCGATTCCGTGCCGACGGCGCCGAGGAGGATCTCGCGCGTCTGCTCGACGAGGACCGCAGGAGCCCCTTCGCGCCGGACCGGGCACCACTCGTCCGGGCCAGGCTCGTACGGACCGGGCAGGAGCGGTACATCCTGCAGATCGTCCTGCACTCCCTGATCGCCGATGAGGAATCGGTCGCCGTGCTGGCCCGCGACCTGTCGGTGGCCTACGCCGACGCGGGCCGGTCCCTTCCGCCCCTGCCGGCCGACTCCGGGCCGTCCGGCGAGGGACGCCTCACGCACGGCTCACCCGGCCCCTCCGCAGCAGAGTTACGGCGTGGAGGTCAGACGGACTTCTCGCCCCTGGCTCCGGCACGGCACGCGGCCCCGGACGAGCCCGCCCTCGGTCCCGTCCGGGCGATCCCGTTCCGGCTCGAGCCCGGCCTGGTGGCCCGCCTGCGCGGCCTCGCCTCCGCGGACGGTGTCGATCTCTCCGATCATCTGCTGACCGCGGTGTACCTCGCGGCTGCGCCGTTCGCGGGACCGGAGGGGGATGTCCTGCTGCACTGCGCCGCTCCCGCCGACCCCGTGTCCCGGAGCACGATCGGCCCGTACACCGACGTGCTCCCCCTGCGATTGCGTATCGACCGGAACGAATCCTTCCGTGCTCTCGTCCGGCGCGTCGCGGAGCTGCGCCGAGAGGTCGAGAAGCACCGGGCCGTTTCCCGGCACCACGTCCTGGACACCGCCGTCGAGGAAGCCGAGCACTTCGCCGGCGCGGGCGACATCGCGTTCCGCATGCTCCCGGCCCCTCCCCTGCCGCACTTCGAGGGAGCGCTCAGCCGGATACCGGCCCTGGCTCACCGGGACCCCGGCGCCAGTCTCACCTGGACGGTCGAGACCCCCACCGGGGAAACGCTGAGCGGCCAGGTGAGCCTGCGGTCCGGTGCCTGGGGCGCCGAGACGGCCGCGGCCCAGGCCGAGATGTGGCTCCAGGCCCTTCGCGCCGTGGCCGAGGGCCCCGACCGGCCCGTCGGCTCCGTTTCCCTCACCCCTCCCGAGCACCTCCGGAAGATCGCCGGGTGGAACCGCACCGCGCGCCCGCAGACCGGTCCGCCGACCATCGACGGACTGTTCCGGGACCGAGCGCTCGAACGTCCCACGGCCGTCGCGCTCCAGGACGGCACGGGACAGTGGACCTACGCGGATCTCGACCGGTGGTCGGACGGCATCGCCGAGTCGCTGCGGACAGCGAGCGTCTCCCCGGACCGCCCCGTCGGTGTCCACCTGCACCGTTCGGCCGCCATGGTGGCCGCCATGCTGGGAGTGCTGAAGGCCGGCGCCTGCTACCTCGTACTGGACCCCCGCTACCCCGACGACCGGCTCCGGCTGATGGCCGAGGACGTCGGAACGGCCGCCGTGCTGTACGAGGGTGATCCGCCCGGCTGGCCGGCCGCCTCGGGCATCCCTGCTGTGGCCCTCCGTTCCCCTGACGCTGTGCACGTCGCCGGGCCGCGCCGGCACAGCGATCCCGACGGGCTGGCGAACATCGTCTTCACCTCCGGATCCACCGGCCGCCCCAAGGGGGTCGCTGTACCCCACAGAGCCGTCGCCCGGCTCATCCGGGACACCGACTACGTGTCACTGGGCCCGGAAGACGTCCTGGTGCACCTCGGCGACCCGTCGTTCGACATCACCACGCTGGAGGTGTGGGGAGCTCTCTGCAACGGCGCGAAACTGGTCGTACTCCCCGGTGCCGAGCCGCTCGGGCCGGACGAGGTCATAGCCGCCGTGCGGACCCACCGCCCCACGACGCTCTGTCTGACCGGCATGCTGTTCAACCGCGTGGTGGAGACCGATGCCACGGCCATGGCCTCGCTCCGTTTCCTTTTCGTCGTCGGGGAGGTGATGAACCCCGCGGTTACCCGGCGGCTCATGGAACAGGGCGCTCCGCAGCACCTCCTCAACGGGTACGGGCCTTCCGAGAACACCACCTTCTCCGCGTGCCACCTGATCCGGACGCCGCCGGAACCCTTGGCGAACATCCCCATCGGCACGGCCGTCACGAACACGACCCTGCATGTCCTGGACGCCGGTCTCCGCCCGCTTCCCATCGGGGCGCCCGGCGAGCTCTACGTCGGTGGCTCGGGCCTCGCCCGCGGATACGCCGGCCGGCCGGAACTGACCGCCGAACGGTTCGTCCCCCACCCGTTCCCCGACATGCCCGGTGAGCGGCTGTACCGGACCGGGGACCTGGTCCGGCGTCTGCCCACGGGCGAAATGGAGTTCCTGGGGCGGGTGGACAACCAGGTCAAGATCCGCGGGTACCGCATCGAACCCGGCGAGATCGAGGCCGCTCTCGCCGCGACCGGCCAGGTCGCGGAAGCATCGGTGCAGGTCGTGGATGTCTCCGGGGACAAGCGTCTGGTCGCCTACCTGGTCCCGCAGGGCCTCCGATCGGCGGATCCGGCCGCTCTGCGCTCCGAGCTCGGCACACGCCTGCCCGCTCATCTGATACCCAATCACTTCGTCATCCTCGACACGCTCCCGGTCACGTCCAGCGGCAAGCTCGACGCCGGCGCTCTCCCCGGACTGGAGGCTGCCGAGGACCGGCCGGCGGCCGTGACCCCGCCGCGGAACGCGACCGAGCGCGCCCTCTGGCAGATCTGGTCCGAGCTGCTGGAGATCCAGGGGTTCGGCGTGCACGACGACTTCTTCGCGATCGGCGGTCACTCCCTGCTCGCCAGCCGCGCCGTCATCGCCGTACGCACACGGCTGGGTGTCGATCTCGGTTTGCGGAACCTCTTCGACCGCCCCACCATCGCCGAACTGGCACCGCTCGTCGCCGCCGGCCCGGCCCCGGCGGCGGACAGCCGGCTCGATGCGCTCGCCGCCGAGTTGAGCCGGCTCTCCGCCAATGACGGAGACGCCACACACACGAGGGAACCCCAGTGAACGATCTGACCGACCGCATCGCTTCGCTGCCCGTCGGCAAGCGCGCCGAGCTCCGTGAACTCCTGTGGGAGCGCGGTATCCCGACGGCCGCCCTCAGGAAGCCCGACGAGGCACTCCCGGCCTCCTTCACTCAGCGCCGTCTGGCCTTCCTCCAGGAACTCACGCCTGAGAGCGCGGCCTACAACAGCCCGATGTCCTGCCGTCTGACCGGGCCACTCGACCCCGTGGCCCTGGAAGGGGCCCTGAACGACGTACTGGTCCGGCAGGCCGTCCTGCGCACCAGCCTCCCCGTCCGCGACGGGGAGGTGGTCCAGCAGATCGACGCGCCCACCCCTCGCGAGCTCCCCGTGACCGACCTCACCGGGCTCGGGCCGGATGCGGCGCGCGCCGAGAGCATCCGGCTGGCCGGGCTCGAACAACAGGCCCCCTTCAACCTGGCGACCGGGCCGTTGGTGCGCTTTCGCCTGCTCCTGGTCGCCGAACAGGAGGCGGTGCTGCTCCTGACCTTCCACCATGCCGTGTTCGACGGCTGGTCGATCAGTGTGTTCGTCCAGGACGTGGCCCACTGCTACGAGGCCCGCTCGAGCGGGAGGGCGGCAGCGCTCGCTCCGCTGGGCCCGGACTACGCCGAGTACGCGCTGTGGCAGCGGGAGTGGGTCGAGAGCGACGAGGCCAAGGCCCAGCTGGACTACTGGGTGGACCGCCTGGCCGGCGCCCCCGAGCTGCTGTCCCTGCCGCTGGACCGGCGGCGTCCGGCACGGCCCAGCACCGTCGGCGCGAGCGTGCGTGTGCTCCTTCCCCCGTCGGTCCGCGACGGCCTTGCCGACCTGGCCACGCGGTCGGGCTGCACCCTTTTCATGGTCCTCCTCGCCGCGTTCCAGACAACACTTAGCCGCTACAGCGGCCAGCAGGACATCGTCGTGGGAACCCCGGTAGCCGCCCGCCGCGGCAACCACCTGCAGAATCTCGTCGGGTTCTTCGCGAACTCGGTGGCGCTGCGGTCCGAGGTCGACCCGCGGCTGCCGTTCGGCGAGTTCCTGGGACAGGTGCGCGAGACCTGCCTGGCGGCGTACGACCACCAGGACATGCCGCTGGATCTACTGGCCCAGCGGCTGCATCCGGAGCGTGACCTCGGCCGCAACCCGCTGTACCAGGTGAACTTCACGCTGCACAACACCCCCGAGCCCGTCGACACGGTGGGCGGGCTCACGCTCTCCCCGCTGACGCTGGACCTGGATGCGGCCCGTTTCGATCTCGACCTCAATGTCTGGGACGGCGCCGAGGGCCTCGACTGTCAGCTGATCCACGCGGTGGACTTGTTCGACGGAGTGACCGCGGAACGCGTCCTGGAGTCGCTGCGTGTGCTCGTGGACGGAGTGCTGGCGGACCCGGCCGCACCGCTGGCAACGCTGCCGATGACCTCTCCCGGCACCACCGGGGGCATCGCCGCCGGTCTGTACGGGGCAGAGGCGGACCGTCCGGCCGACATGCGGGTTCACCGGCTGTTCGGTGAACAGGCCCGGCGCACCCCGGACGCCGTCGCCGTGTCCTGCGATCTCGGGGAGATGACGTACGCGGAACTGGACGCCGCCTCCGACCGTGCGGCCACCCGCCTCGCGGAGTTGGGCGTGCGCGGCGGGACGACCGCCGCGGTCCGGATGCGGCGTTCGCCGGCACTCGTCGCGGCGCTCCTCGGCATCCTCAAGGCGGGTGCCGCCTACCTGCCGGTCGATCCCGGCCATCCGACGGCGCGTACGGAGCAGATGCTCCAGGACAGCGGGGCCGTCCTGGTGGTGACGGACGCCGGCGAGGAGACCCTGGCCGGGGTGCCGGCCGTGGCTGCGGCGGCGCTGTCGGCCGTCACGCCGGGGGCGCGGACTTCGCCTGACGCGGAGCCCGCGCCGACGGCGGCGGGCCACGACGCGGACGTCATGTACCTGATCTATACGTCCGGTTCCACCGGCGTTCCCAAGGCCGCGGTGCTCTCCCACCGGCAGGTCGCCAACTATCTTCTCTGGGCCGCTGACACCTTCGGCACGGCCGGGGGCAGCGGGGTGCCCGTCCACTCCTCGATCGGATTCGACCTGACGGTCACCAGCCTGTTCGCTCCGCTGCTGCGCGGCCAGCGCCTGATCCTGCTCGACGAGGAGGGGGCTCCGGGCGAGGCGCTGGTGCGTTCGGCGGAATCCGCGCGGGGCCTGAGTTTCGTCAAGCTGACGCCGTCCCACCTCAAGTTGCTCGAGGACACCGCGGACCCGAACCGGGGCGGGCCCTGGTCGCACATCGCGGTGATCGGCGGCGAGGAACTGCGTGAGGAGCAGATCGCGGCCTGGCGGGCAGGCGGAACGATTCGCCGCCTGTTCAACGAATACGGCCCCACCGAGACCGCTGTCGCCTGCGCGGCGCACGAGGACGACGGCCGGACAACGCCCTTGGGGACCATTCCCATCGGACGGCCGATCCACCACACGCAGCTGTATGTTCTCGACCCCCATATGAACCCGGTTCCCGTGGGTGCGCCCGGCGAGCTCCATGTGGGCGGAGCCGGCGTCTCGTACGGTTACTGGAAGCGCCCCGGGCTGACGGCCGAACGGTTCGTCCCGGACCCCTTCGGGGGAGACTCCGGAGCCCGCCTCTACAAGACGGGCGACCTGGCCCGCGTCCTGCAGGATGGTTCGCTGGAGTACCTCGGCCGTCTGGACGACCAGGTGAAGATCCGAGGCCACCGGATCGAGCTCGGCGAGGTCACGTCCGTGTTGTCGGCCCTGCCCGGCGTACGACAGGCGCTCGTGGACGTGGACCGGCGTGCTCCCGGTAACGCGGAACTCGTGGCGTTCCTCGAGATTGCCCCCGCGGATCCCGCCACGGCGGACGGCGGCGACTCGGCCGACGGCCTCTTGGACCGCTGGCGCGACTTGTACCAGGACACCTACGCGGACCTCGGTACTTCCCCGGACGCCGACCCGTCGTTCAACCTCGCCGGGTGGACCAGCAGCTACACGGGCGGCCCCATCGATCCGCCGGAGATGTCGGAGTGGCTGGACTCGACGGTGGCCCGGATCACGGCGCTGGAACCCAGGCACGCCCTGGAGATCGGCTGCGGAACCGGCATGGTCCTCTCCCGCGTCGCCCCGGCCTGCGAGACGTTCCACGGCACCGACCAGTCCGCACCGGCCATCCGGTACGTGCGGGACACGGTCGTCCCCGCCGTCCCGATTGCCGACGGCACGGTGTCGCTCACCGCGGCACCCGCGCACGAGAGCATCCAGGCGGGGCGGCGGTACGACACCGTCATCCTCAACTCCGTTGTCCAGTATTTCCCGTCGGCCGACTATCTGCGCGAGGTGCTGGCAGAGGCGGTGTCCGCGCTGTCCGAGGGCGGCCGGGTGTTCGTCGGCGACGTCAGAAGCCTCGGGCTCCTGGACGCCTTCCACGCGTCGGTCCTCGCCCACCGCGCCCAGCCCGGCACCAAGGCCGGCCGGTTGCGGGCGGAACTGCGACGCCAGATCGCGCTGGAACCCGAACTCTGCCTGGAACCGGGCTTCTTCCAGGATCTGCGCGGGACACTGCCGCGGATCACCGGGGTCAGCGTCCTGCCGAAGAGGGGGCGGTACGACAACGAACTCAGCGCGTTCCGGTACGACGTCGTACTCACCGTCGACGGCGCTCCCCGGCCGCCTGCGGCGGGCACCGACTGGGGTGCGGCCGGAATGGACCTGACGGCACTGGAGAAGCAGCTGTCCGAGGGCTGGCCCACCGATGGCGTGCTCGCGTTCTCCGGCGTGCCGAACGCCCGTACCCGTACGGCGATCGCCTTCCGTGACGCCCTTGCCGACGCACTCCCGCAGGCCCCCGTGGAGGAGGTCCGCGCCCGCGCCGAAGACGCCGCGGGGGAACCGGGAGTGCATCCCGAGGACCTGTGGGAGCTCGCCGAACGGTACGGGGTCAAGGCCAGGGTGACCTGGGACACCGGGAGCGTCGACGGCAGCTTCGACGTCGTGCTGGGCCGGCCGGCCGGCGAGCGGACCGTCAGTCCGGCCCCGGCGCCCGTCACCGGCAGGGTCCCGGCGCAGCGGACCACGGCCAACGATCCGCTGTGGCAAGCCAGGAGCGCGGTACGGCTCTCGGCGGTCGAGTCAAGGTTGCGGGAGGTCCTCCCGCCTGCTCTTGTTCCTACTCGCTTCCTGCCGCTGCCGCGGTTCCCACTCACCCGGAACGGCAAGGTCGACCGGGCCGAGCTGCGGCAGGACCTGGCCCTGGCGATCGGAACGACGACCGGTCCGGCGCCCGCGGTGGAGCCGCTGACCCCCACCGAGGTACGGATCGCCCGGATCTGGACCGAGATACTCGGCCGCGACGGTATCAGGTCCGACTCCGACTTCTTCGACCTCGGAGGTCACTCGCTGCTCAGCTTCCAGTTGGTCTCCCGGCTCCGCGAGGAGTTCGGGACCGGCGTGCCCATCCGCGCCCCCTTCGAGACACCGGTCCTGCGTGACCTCGGCCGGATGCTGGACGGACTGGGGGGGACGGTTCCCTCTCCTGAGACCTCGGCCCTGCCCCCGCTGGTACCGGTGCCGCGCGCCGAGCGGACGGTGCCCTCCTTCGCGCAGGAACGCATGTGGTTCGTCACCCAACTGGCTCCCGACAGCAGGCAGTACAACTACGGTACCTATCTGCTGCTGACCGGTGTGCTGCACATCGGTCATCTGGAGCACGCCCTTAACCAGGTGACGGGCCGGCACGAGGTGCTGCGCACCCTCATCAGGTCGGACGAAGGTGTCCCCTACCAGATGGTCATGCCTCCGGCCCCTGTCACTCTGCCCGTCCTGGACCTCACCGGGCTTCCGGACGACACGCGCGAGCAGGTTGCGCTGCGGCTCGCCCATGAGCAGTACGACCAGCGGATCGACCTGGCGCACCCACCGGTCGTGCGGGTGAGTCTGCTCCGGCTCGCCGCAGACGAACACGTCCTGGTGCTGACGGCCCATCACATCGTGCTGGACGGTTGGTCGGTGGGGCTGCTCATGCGGGAGATCACGGAGTGCTATGCGGCCCTGTGCGAGGGCCGTACGCAGGAACCGGCCGCGCTCCCCGTGCAGTACGCGGACTATGCGGTGTGGCAGCGCTCGCTGCGCGACGGCGGTCAGTACGACCGCATGCTCTCCTACTGGCAAACGCAGCTGGACGGGATCCTGTCCCTCCCCACCGTGCCCCTGGACCGTCCCCGGCCGGCCGGCGCCACCCACCGGGGCGGGTCTCTGCCGTTCCGGATCGACGCAGCGGTGGCGGACCGGTTGCGGGCGCTGTGCAAGGAGGAGGACGTCACCCTCTTCATGGCGTTCCTGGCCGTCACCCACACATTGCTGGCCGAGTCGACCGGAGGGACGGACATCGTCGTGGGTGCGGATGTCGCCGGCCGCTCGGACGCCGCCGTGGAGAATCTGATCGGGTTCTTCGTCAACCAGGTGGTCCTGCGAGGCGATCTGTCCGGCGAACCCACCTGGCGGGAGCTGCTGCGGCGGACGAAGGCCCTCACCGTGGACGCCTACGCCCACCAGGACCTGCCCTTCGAGGACGTCGTCAAGGCGCTGAACCCACGGCGCGGAAGCAATCAGAGCCCGCTCTTCCAGCTGAAGCTCACACTGGACAACACACCTCGGCACCAGGAGGGCCTGCCCGGCCTGGAGGTCGAACCGTTCGTGGTCGACATCGCCGACACCAGCCGGTTCGACCTGACCGTCCGACTACGGGAGGACCGTGCGGGCATCGACGCGTTCTGGGAGTACGACGCCGAACTCTTCGACGAGGCAACGGTCAGGCGGATGCAGCTCCGGTTCGTCGAACTGGTCGACGCCCTCACCGCAAGGCCCGAATCGCCCGCCGTCACGGCCCAGGAGGGATGAGAGATGACGTCCACCACTCCCCCGGTCCACCGGCACCCCTACGGCGACACCCTCACCGGGGTGCTGCGCCACCAGGCTGCCGCCTCACCCGCCCGGGTCGTGTACACGGAGCTGGCGCAGGACGGCAGCGAACGCGCGAGCATCACCTATGGCGCATTCGAACGGCGTGTGAGAGCCGTGGCTGCGGATATCCAGCAGACCAGTCGGCCCGGGGAACGGGCCCTGGTGTTCCTGCCGCCCGGGCTGGACTTCATCACGGCCTTCTTCGCCTGCTCCTTCGCAGGCGTCATCGCGGTCCCCGTGCCGTATCCGGACTCGCCGTTCAGCAACCGGCGGCAGGAACACCGGCTCCGGCAGATCGTGAAGGACGCCGCCCCGTCCGTGATCCTCACCACGTCCAAGGACACCGCCGAGGCCGAGGACGGATCCCTGGGTACCGCCGCGAGGGCGATCGGCGTGCCGGCCGTCGCAACGGAACTCGCCGACAAGTGGCAGGACCCGCTGAGCACGGCGGAGACGGTGGCGCTGCTGCAGTACACGTCGGGGTCGACGAGCGACCCCAAAGGGGTCGTGCTGACCCAGAGCAACGTGACGGACAACTTCGCCGGACTTACGGGCAGCCTCGCACGGCACACCTGGCTCTCCGGCAACGGCTCCGACTTCACCAGCGTCACCTGGCTGCCGCCTTTCCACGACATGGGCCTGGCCACCCTGATCTTCCCGGTTCTCGTCGGCGGCCGCTGCGTCCTGATGTCCCCCACCACCTTCCTGATGCGCCCGGCGCGGTGGCTGGAGGTGATGTCGTCCTACCGGGCCCAGATGACCACGGGCCCCAACTTCGCCTTCGACCTGTGTGTGGACCGGATCGCGCCGGCCGACCGGGCCGGCCTCGACCTGAGCAGCTGGGAGGTGGCCATCTGCGGCGCCGAGCCCGTCCGCTCCTCGACGCTGGCCCGGTTCACCCAGGCCTTCGCCCCCCACGGCTTCCGTACGTCCGTGTTCATGCCGAGTTACGGGCTTGCCGAGGCCAACGTCTTCGCGACCGGTACGCACGGCACCCACGAGGTCGCCCGTCTCGACGTGGAGGCGCTGGAACAGCAAGGGCTGGCACGCGAGGCCGAGGACGGCCGGCCGGCCCGGAGCGTAGTCTCCTGCGGTCGCCCACCCGGAAACGCCATCCTCCGGATCGTCGACCGGGAGACCGGACAGCCGTGCTCGCCCGAGCGTGTGGGCGAGATCTGGCTGGCGGGTGCGAACGTGGCCCGGAGTTACTGGCGCAACCCGGAGGCCACCCGGTCCGCGTTCGGCGGGGTGCTGCGCGGGGAAGAAGACGCCTTCCTGCGGACCGGCGATCTCGGCTTCCTGCGGGACGGTCAGCTCTACGTCACGGGACGCGCGGACGATCTGATCATCGTCGACGGGCGCAACATCTACCCGCACGACGTCGAGCTGACCGTGACCGCGAGCCACCCGGCCGTCAATGCCGCCGTGGCGGCGGTGTTCATGGTTCCGGGTGAGGAGGAGACGCGGGTGATCGCCGTGGCCGAGATGGCGCAGCGGCGCCGCACGACGGAACCGGCCGGAACAGCGGACACACCGGCACGCCGCGATGTGGTGCTGGCGGTGCGCCGTGAGGTGGCCGAGGAACACCAGGTCGGGCTGAGCGACGTCGTGCTCCTCAACCCGGGCCGCCTCCCGCGGACCACGAGCGGAAAGGTCCAGCGCGGCGAGACCCGGCGGCTCTATCTCAGTGGCGGGCTCGATGCCTGGCTCTGATCCGAGGAGTCCGCCAGTGGAGGATTCCGCGCCTGAAGTCGCAAGGCTGAAACAGGCGTTCACTTCGGCTGAGGCCACATGGTTCCCGCCGGACAACCGGGAATCTCAGGACGGCCCGCAGGGAGAACGCGGCGCCGACCAGGCTTCACCATCACCAGTCAGAGGCCATGTGCCGACTCCGGGTCGCCCGGGGTGCGAATACACGAGGGGGAATGCAGATGGAGCTGGAACTCGCCGAGGTCCTGTACGCGACCGACCGTGAGGCCGCCTTCGAGGCGCTGCGCCTGGGACCGGCGGTGCGGCCGGCTCGCTACCTGGACGGGACACCTCTGCACGTGGTGACCGGCCATGACGAGATCAGCACCGTGCTCACCGACCCCCTCTTCAGCATCGACCCGAACAAGCAGACACGACTCAACGTCGAGTCGGCGACCGGCCTCCCGCCCGACGTGCAGCGGTACCTCCTCTACACACTGGGGACGAGCGATCCCCCTGACCACACCCGGCTGCGCCGACTCGTCTCACGGGGCTTCACCCCTCGCCGGGTCAACGCGCTGCGACCCCGCGTGCAACAGATCACCGACGCCCTCATCGATGGCCTGGCCGCGAGCCACGGTGAAGTCGATCTCATCGACGACTTCACGCACCCTCTGTCCCTTCAGGTGATCTGCGAGCTGCTGGGCGTACCGACCGAGGACCACAAGCATTGGGAGGTGTGGGCCAAGGGGATGGCCACCCCCCAGCGGGCCGTCGTGGTCGACAGCGCGCGCGGACTCATCCGCTACATCAGCGCCCTCATCGAGACGAAGCGCAAGGAAGGCGGCGACGACCTCCTGTCCGAGCTGATCACGGTGCGCGACGACGGATCGGGACGGCTGAGCAACGAGGAGCTGGTCGCCCTGTCCCTCAGCATCCTCCTGGCCGGCCTGGAAACCACCTCCAGCCTGGTCTCGGAGGGGATGTACCTCCTGCTGCGAAAGCCCGAACGCGCCGCGGCACTGCGAGCCGACCCCACGCGCATCCCGCGGGCCGTCGAGGAGTTCCTGCGCTACTGCGGCCCGGTCGATGTCGGCATGCTGCGCTTCACGCTGGAACCCGTGGAGCTCGGCGGCGTCCAGCTGCAGGCCGGTGAACCGGTGCAAGTCGTGTACGGGGCGGGCAACCGGGACGTTCTGCGGTTCGCGGATCCGAATACGCCCGATCTGGACCGCGCGGACAATCCCCATCTGGCCTTCGGCCATGGCATGCACTACTGCCTGGGCGCGGCCCTGGCACGTCTGGAGGCACACATCGCCTTCGAGTCGCTCCTGCGGCGGCTCCCCCACATGGAGCTCACCTCACCGGACGAGGCGCCTCAGTGGCTCCCCGGGGTCGGACGCACCCTCACGTCCGTCCGCGTACAGCCGAAAGGACGGACATAGCACTTCAGCCACTCACACCTCAGGACCGCCACGTTCAGGCCGAGCCGCGCCTCGCTTCGCTCCGGTGGGTCCGCCCACAACCGTGAGCAGGCATACGACGAAGATCAGGGTCGAGCCCACCGGGATCAGGGGAGAGGAAGGCTGCCTGCCGTAGCCGAGACGCGGGGGATCGGCTCTACATGCTCTGAAGGTTCACGATCCCTCCGGACTGCGGTCGGAGGGATCGTCGGTCGCGGGGCGGGCGCAGGCGAAGATCACGTGGCCGCGGACGTGGGAGCCCTCGGGTGTGGCACGGACTTCGCTGACGCGCACCACGCGACTGGCGACGGTCATGGCCCTCCGAGCGGATCGCGCTACCCCTCTGGATCCATCATGAAAAACACAAAGGCCCAGGTCAGAGTCGCTCTGTCCTGGGCCTTCACTGAGCCGCCTTCGGGATTCGAACCCGAGACCTACGCATTACGAGGGCCTGCAAGATCGTGACGGTAGATGCCAAGCCGTGGCACTGGGTCCTGTTTTTGCTGGTCAGCGGCGTGAGATCGAGAGGCACGTGCTCGTCCGGTCCGGCCCGTGCCAACCTGTCCGCTCACGCACGGCTCACGCACGCTGGACATTTCACCGGTTCGCCGCTGAAGATCTGGAGCATCCGGGCTCTCGTCGTTCTGTAGCGTTCCCGCTCGGAGAACTGGGATGATGGCACCCCACAGCACGCGACCAGGATGGGAGGCAGCGGATGGCGTACTCGACCCGCATGGCTGCCGCCCTCTCGGGAGCGACAGTCGGACAACTGCGCACGTGGAGACAAGACCGCGGCAACGGGCCGATACTTCAGCCCGGGCTGGCAGCCAGGCCGGCCCTGTACTCCTTCCGGGACGTACTCGCGCTGCGTGCGTTCGCCCACCTTCGCCAGGACGTATCACTCCAGAAGATTCGCGTAGCCCTGGCCACCCTGAGAAGGATCGGGGAGGTCGAGCACCTGTCCAGTTACTCCCTGGTAGCCGAGGGCGACTCGATCGTCCTTGCAGGTCATGATGACCACGGCACCGATCTGGTCAAACGTCCTGGGCAACGGGTGATCGCCACCATGGCCGACATCCTCGAAGAGTTCGCTCCCCGAGCCGGCGTCGTCGTCCCCCACCTTCTCCAGCCGAAGCAGCACGTCACTGTCGACCCCGAAACTCAGGGCGGGCAGCCCGTGATTACGGGCACAAGGACCCCTTTCGACTCCGTCGCGGAGCTGATCGAGGACGGCATCCCCCCGGAGGAGATCGCCGACTACTACCCCGGCGTTACCGCTGACGCAGCACGTGACGCTGCTTCCTTCGCGCTCTACGTGGACAGCTACAGCACGGGAGCGCGCACTGCCTGATGTGGATCCTCGTCGATGAGAACGTCCCCGTGCAGGTGCTGGAGATGCTCAGACGAATCCTGCCCGGACATGAGGTAAAGCACGTCAGCGAGATCAAATGGGCGGGCAAGAAGGATCTCGCGCTTCTCCCCGATGCTGCGAGAAAAGGCTTCGACACTTTCCTGACCAGGGACGCCCGACAGCTGGAGGATCCGTCGGAGACGGAGGCCATCAAGAAGTCGGGAATGCACCACATCCGCTTCAGCCAGGCGCACAAGGGCATGGCCGGTCTTGGCCTGTCTATGGGCGCGGTGGTAGCAGCCATGCCCTTGATCGTCGGCGAGCTCAACGAAGCAGATATACAGCAGCTGATTCACATCAAGGGCCTGAACCCAGCAAGCAAGCACCGCTTCGAGCTTGTGAACCCGTCCGTCTCGCCGCCGCCCTATTGGCCACGCTAGACGAAGGACGCCTTCCCTCACATGCCAGACGCGGCACGAGGCCACGACGACCGCCCGCCCCAGGGCCGGACAAGTACCCCTTCGTCCCTCCACCGCCTGAGGGCGGTGGAGGGACGAAGGAGCGAAGGCCAGCGGTTTCAGCCGATTAGTTCGGTAATCAGTTGATCCAGCTCTTCGGCGTCGGTCGAGCTGAGGAGAAAGTCGCGCAGGGCCCGCCGGATCTGGATATAGCTCCTACCGCCCTCGAACTTCAGCTCCGCGATCCGCTGGGCCTCCGCCTCACCGATCTCCGCGATTCGTACGTGCTTGGCGTCGGTCGGATCGAAGTCCGGGATGGGAAGCTCCCATACGGCCTTGTCGATGTGCCGCTCGTCCTTGCCGTAGGACATCAGCGGGCGCACGGTTTCGGTAAGGCGCGGGGCGTTGAGTAGCGCAAGGAGGTACATGCCCTCCTGCCTCGTGGCGACCGCAGCCCAGTACAGGACGTGCTCAATAACCGCGTTCGGGTCGTCCACCAGCGCAGCGGACACGTGCATTCCGGATGCGCCGTACACCACCCGTAGGGGGGCGCTGGGAAGCTGGTCTGTCAGTCCCCTACGGAAGTCAAGCCTCTCTGTCAGCGAGAGCCGTTCACTGGAACGGTTGTCATCCCAGAGTCGTTCGGCGTCGCGCCACCATTTCGCCAGGTCCGGGTATCGGTCGAGATGGTCATGCTCGCCGTCCATGAGGGTCCTCGTTCCCTCGATGGGCAGGACAGCCCTATCGGCGCCCAGAATCCGATAGGGGACGACATGCTCGCCGAGCAGGACGGGCCGGACAAACTGCTTCTCAACCGATCCTTCCCGGTCGGGAAGTTCCTTCCAGGGCTTCTTCTCCAGAGTGCTCCGCTGAGAGCGCACTGACACCCGGCCGCCTCCGAGGCCGAGGGGATTGGCGGCCTGCTCCTTGACGAAGAAGAGGACCTTGGGGACAACCGTAGCCCCTTGCCCGAACCGGCTCCGGTATGGCGAGCTGATCAGACCTTCCTTGGGATAGCGCAACTCACCTGCCTTCCGGGCGATCCAGCCCTTGGCGTGTTCCCAGGGAGCAGCGCTCTTGGAAATCTTCCCGGTCCAGATCTCGGTCTGCTTGGGCAGTGGGACGGCGCTGTTGCCTCGTTGTCCGATAGCGAGGGGGCGACGGCGACCGAAGATGACGGCGGCACCGCGGGGAAAGAAGTGCGGTCGCAGTCGGCGCAGGTCCCAGGAACCGGTGAAGTTGACCTTGACGGGGTGGTCAGGGTCAGCCCAGTCCCCGCTGCGGAAGCCGAGCCAATAAGGACGGTCCAGGACCGGGTTGGGAACGACGAAGGCAAAGGAGCCGTCCTCGCGTAGATACTGCTGAACGGCGCGGGCGATGAACAGCCCAGAGAGGTCTTGGTGGGTGGCTACCTCGAAGCCCCGCCACAAGCCGCGGGCCTGCATCATTTCCTTGAAGGTTTTCTGCATGTCGGCCGACATATGTCGATAGGAGAGCCAGGGCGGGTTGCCGATGAGTACGTCTACGCGATTCTCAGCGCGCGACAGCCACATGGGGCGGGCCAGGTTGCGGACGTAGTAGGACCAGATGTGGTTGCGGCCCTCGTCGACCAGGTCGCACAGGACGCGGAAGTTCTCCGTCAGCTCATCCCGGTCATCCGCGTCGGAGACCCCGTGCCGATTGAAGAGGGCAACGAGGGAGGGCAGCTTTCCTTGGGTCCGGTGTGGGTCGGCCGCCTTATCTGCGAGCTCGTTCACAATCGCGTCGAAGCGACTGGCGTCCTGCAGCAATGCTTCGGAGAAGCGCAATTCGTTGGCGAAGAGCTGGTTGCCCGTGCCGGTCTGGATGACGAGATGGCCATGGTCGATGAGGTCTGTGCGCTGGTCCCACTGAACGCTGTCACCCAGGTAGACGGGGACGCTTATTGGGCCGCGCTCCTCCGACGTGAGTGTCTCGCGGCCGATGGCGAGGAGGTAGGTGACGCGGGCCAGTGCCACCGCGACGGGGTGGAGATCGATGCCAGCAACGTGGTCGTGCAGGCTGTCCAATGCTTCGCGCAATGGCAACCCGGCGTCCTGTGCGGCGGCCAGGTAGCGGCGGACGCCGTGGAAAAGAAACGTGCCGGAACCGCACGACGGATCCATGATCCGCAGGTTCAGCGGATCGGGGACCGCCTCGGTCACCGTCGCTTCCGCCAGCCAGTCCGGCGTGTAGTACTCCCCCTGCTTCTTACGGGTCTCGGCGGCAATCACCGACTCGTACAAAACCTTCAGTACGTCGTGCTCGACTCTTGACCAATCAAAGCCGGAGAGGCGACGAGAGAGGTCTTGGACGAACCCCTCGCCGCCTTCAATCTCCAGCGGCCAGCCGAAGAAATCCGACTCCACAACACCCGAAATCCTCGCCTGCGTGAACAGCTGACCGTTGACTAGTGAGGCTGGCGGGGTGTCCTTCACGTCGATGCCCATCACCGCGTGGGCGATGATCGAGGCGGTATTCACGAGGAGCGTGTGCTCGATGAACAGATCGTCGCTGTCCTCGAACTGAGCGCCCAGTGCGCTGCGCAGCAGCCGCGACCACAGATCGCGCTTCAGCTGAACGGTCGGCAGGCTCTTGTTTTCCTCATACAGCGCGGTCAGTACCGCCTTGTCGATGGAGTGGGCGACGCTGTCCGCTCCAAGGCGGGTCGCGATGGCATCCGGCGTGGGTGCCGCGCCCTCGGACGTCGCCAAAACACCTTCGAGCCAACGGACCAGGTCCAGCGGCTTGACATTGCGATCCTGCGCAACGAAATGGTTCACCTCGTTCAGCTCGTTGTTGACCAGCGTGTAGGCACGCCAGTCAGCGCCGTCTGTGAGAATTCCGACGTGTCGCCGCTCGCGCTGCTCGGTACGGGCCCGCACGTACTTCGCCAGCTGCGCCACCGCGTCCTTGCGGATCTTTGGACGGCTGATGTCCTTCTTGACCTCTATGACGGTCGCGCCCATCTCAATATCGATGCGGTGACCGGTACCGCCGCCCACCTGCGCTTCCAGCACGGGAGTTAGGAGATCATGCTCGCCTAGATTGAGATCCGCATCCAGCAGGAACTGGCGGATGTCCGCCTGTAGTGTCGCTTCAGCGCGGACAGCCTTGCGCTCGATGACCCGCTTGAACACTGTTTCAAGCGCGGTGGGCGAGGGAGGTACGGAGAGCGTCACGGCGAGAGCTCCAAGAGCATCAGGGTCTGCAGGTAAGCGAGGGACTTCTGGTCCCGTCGACCATTGTCGTGCAGCTACGCCTGCTGGCACAGCCCCACTCGCGTGCCGCAGCATCGCCCTAGACTCATACCAGGCCATACCGGCCTATCTGGCTTCAACCCGCTGGGCCTCGTTACCTATGGGGCATGAGCGAGTGGCGCCCTGGGCACGAACGCTGACATGGATGACATGTTCGGTAAGTGGGCGATGGAACTAGCACAAACCGAACTCAGCGGTCCACTTCCACGACGGTGGGCACATACACAAGGAGTGGTTGAGCGCGCGACTGAAGTGTGTCCGGTCCTCGGCGTAGACGCTGGCCTGCTCCTCGCTGCTGCCACGCTGCATGACGTCGGGTACGCACCCCGGCTCGCAGTGACCGGTTTCCACCCGCTGGACGGAGCCCGGTTCCTCCGTGACAAGCACAGGGCCAACGAGCGGCTGGTGCGGCTGGTCGCGAACCACTCGTTCGCGCTTGTGGAAGCCGCGGAGCGGGGGCTGCAGGAGGAGCTGGCGAGCGAGTTCCCCTCGCTGGATGAGCCGCTGCTGGTGGACGCCCTCGTGTACTGCGACATGACGACCACGCCTGACGGCGACCGAACCACCGCGCAGGACCGGGTCGCGGAGATCCGCAGCCGCTACGGGGACGACAGCGTGGTCGGGCGGTTCATCCGCCGGGCGGCCCCGGAGATCTTCTCCTCCGTGGAGCGAGTGGAAGCAGCCATGACGGCTCAGCCGAGGTAGGGGTAGGTGCCGGCGAGGTAGTCCCCGATCTGCTGGCGCATGCTCGGGTGGATGTCGTACTGGTCGAGGTCGGCCGGTTGAACGAAGCGGACGCCGTCGGCCTCGTCGTTGATCGTGGGAACTCCGCCGACGGGCCGGCCGATATAGGTGTTCTCGTACTGCTGGCGGATCTCGCCATCGGTGTACGCGACGATGTGGTTCGGGTTGGTGTAGACGCCGAGGAACCCGGTGAGCTCCGCGATGATCCCGGTCTCTTCCAGGCACTCGCGCACCGCGCACTCGGCCGCGGTCTCGCCGATGTCCTGGGCTCCGCCGGGGAGAGCCCACTGGCCGGTGTCGCGGCGCCGCTGAAGGAGGATGGCGCCCGTCTCGTCGGCGACGAGCAGGTTGCTGGCAGGGATAAGGGTGTTCGCCTTCGGGGCAGACGGGTCGTTGTAGTACTCAGTCCTGCCCATGGTCGGCGGTCCTCTCCTGGTCGGGTGCCCATTGCCTCGCGGCGGCCCAGACGGCGTCGAAGCTTTCAGCGTAGTTGTCGAACCACCCTGTATCGCCCGCCCTCTTGAGGTGCAGGAGGGGGTTAGCGCTTGCCGGTTGACCCCAAATGTGCGGGTTGACGAGCAGGTTGTCGTCGTAACGGAACATGGACGTGTAGAGGGTGGTGTCGTGGAGTCGTACGCCGCACCCGGCCTCGCCCAACAGCGGGCGGTAGTACGTCAGTGAGGCGCGGATCTTGGCGGCGAGGGTGTCGCCGATTCCCTCCTCGCGGCCGCGTACGGCGACTGCCTGCCCGTCGGGGTCGCCGAAGCAGAGGCGAACCCGGACGCCGTCGGCGGCGCGTTCGGAGAGCATCTTGGCGACGTGGGGGTTGGACTGGGCGAAGAAGGTGCCGGAGAAGACGAGGACGCCGATCTCGTGCCGCGCTTCTCGCAATAGTGCGAGCCATACGTCCCGGGGCACGCTGGCTCGGTTCTGGTAGGTGCCGACCAGCTCGGTGCCTAACCCGTCCTTCGGCCGGCCTGGGCGCTTGGACGGCTCGGGCCAGAGAAAGGTCTCTTCGACGCGCAGGTGTCGCGCGACGCGGAAGCGGTGCCGTGCATGGGGAATCCGTCCGCCCAGCCATCGGCTGACCGTCTTTGGATCTACCTCGCAGATCTCGGCGAGTGCATCGGGCGAGACGCCGCGTTGGCCGAGCACGGTACCCAGTCGGTTGTTCACAGCAGCCATCGAATCGGCACGGCGCGTGATCGCGCAAGGACGTTTTGGGACGCAGTCCGCTGTAGTAGAACCTCGCGGACTGCCTACTCTGGCGGCATGGAGCTCTTCGTCCTGTGGGACATCGACCACACCCTCATTGAGAACGCGGGGGTCAGCAAGGAGATCTACGCCGCTGCCTTTCGTGCCCTCTCAGGTCGGGAGCCCACGGAGCCTGCGCGCACTGAGGGGCGTACGGATCGGCTGATCATGCGCGACATGTTCGTCCGCGAAGGGCTACCCGTGCCCGACTGGCCCTTCGTCGAGACGGCGCTCGCCCAGGCAGGGGAGGCGCGCCTGGAGGAGCTGCGCAGGCGCGGGGCCGCCCTGCCCGGTGTGCACGACGCCTTGAAATCCGCCTCGGCTCAGACCGGTTGGGTCTCCTCCGTGCTCACCGGCAACATCTCCGCCAACGCCCGTGTGAAGCTCGCCGCGTTCGGTCTCGACTCCCTGCTTGATCTGCCGGTCGGCGCCTACGGAGCGGACGCCGAACTCCGCCCCCACCTGGTCGCTGTCGCCCGCGAGCGCGCGCAACGGCTTCATGGTGTTGCGGCCGACATCCCCACCGTCCTCGTCGGGGATACCCCTCGTGACGTGGAGGCGGCTCTGACCACAGGCTCCGGCGTCTTCGCCGTCGCCTCCGGCATCCACACCCAGGAGGAACTGACCGCCGCCGGAGCCGTCGAAGTCCTGCCCGACCTGTCGGACACGAAGCGTGTCCTCGGCATCCTGGAGTCCTTCGCAGGTCACTGAAAACGTCCCAGGACGTCCTTGGACCGTCCCCGAACGCGGTGTCGAGGTCCCCGAGCAGAAGGCCACTATCAGGCTCCCACCAGGCAACCAGCCGAAGGAGCCGACGTGATCGAGGAAGTCACCGGGATCAAGAAGATCCGCATGCTGTACCTGCAGCTGCTCTACCGCTGCAACTTCACGTGCCTGCACTGCTTCCACGGCAAGCGGCTCCAGTACGCCGACGCCTTCACCGTCGACGAAGCCGCGGATCTCCTCACCCTGATGCGGGACGAGTACGGCACCGAGGCCGTGACCCTGCTCGGCGGAGAGCCCTTCGTCCACCGGGACCTCGCGCAGGTCGTCCGCCACGCCAAGGAGGAACTGGGCCTGCGCGTCGAGATCTGCACCAACGGGTACCGGATCGAGCGCCGTCTGACCGAGATCGCCCCCTCCCTGGACCTGCTCAGGGTTTCGCTGGAGGGCATCGGGTCGACCAACGACGGCATCCGAAAGCAGGGCAGCTACAAGAGCGCCCTGGAGGCGCTCCGGCTGGCTCGGGATCTCGGCGTCCCGACCGGTGCGACCATGACCGTCACCTCGCGGAACATCGCCGAAGTCCTGCCCCTCGGAAGGGCCTTGGCGGAACTCGGGGTCCGGCAACTCAAGCTCCATCACCTGCGGCCGGTCGGCAACGCCGCCGACCGCCCCGAACTGCTGGTCACCTCCCCTTCCGCCTACGGCCGGCTCCGGGACGATCTGGCGTCAGCCGATCTGCCCTTGGAGGTGATCGTCGACGAGGACCTCTCCGAGGACGGCGCCCCGCAGGTGTGCGCCCCCTCCGACGGCCCTCGCGAGATCGACCGCATCGAGGTCGACCCGCGCGGTGCGCTGACCATGTCCTGCAAGGCCGTGGGCAAGGACGCGCACGCCTTCTGGTACGAGAAGGCGGCAGGACGCATCGTCCACAAGCCCTCGTCCGTCGACGAGCTCACCCTCGCGGTTCCGGACGTGGTGTACGGACGTGCCTGATCACCCGCGTTACGAGAGCCTGGAGGGCTTACGCGGCACCGGCAAATCCACCCTGGCGCCCATGCTCGCCGCCGCCCGGCAGGCCGTCCTCGTCGCTACCGTCCCTCTGCCATACCAGCCGCTCAGACAGGCGCTGGACGAGCGGACGAACGTAGAGGCACGGATGTGCCTCTACCTCTCGGGCCTGTTCACCGCGGCCGAGGAGATCCAGCACCACCTAGACGCCGGCGTCCCGGTCGTTGTCGAGAGCTACTTCGCCCGGTGCCTCACCACTCACCGGGCCCTGGGGGCGCAACTCGGTATCACCCTGCCGAGCTGGCTGCCGACACCCACTACGTACCACCTCGTCTGCGACGACGACGAGAGGCAGCGTCGACTCGCTGGGCGGAACAAGCCGGTGTCGCGGTGGGACTCACTGATCGAGACCGTTACGGACCGAGTGACGGACGCCTACGCATCGTTTCCGATGCATCGCGTCGACACCACGGGGCGCAGCCCCGACGAGGTCCTCCGAGTGATCATGGATACCGAGACGCAAGGAGCGCACCCTCATGCAGACTCAGAGCCTGTGGGAGCACACCCTCACGTTCTTCCCGCAGTTCCTCGCCACGCTGCGGGAACGTGTCGCCCCTGACTCCACCGTCGCCGTGGTCGGCGCGAGCGACGGCAAGTTCGTCCTGCCCCTCGCCGCCGCCGGCTACCGCGTCGTCGCCATCGAACGCGACGCGGTCGCCCTCCACGGGGGCGACGTCCACCTCCCGGGTGACAGCCAGGCCCACGCGTTGGGACTGATCGATCGACTGAAGCTCGAAGAACTCCACGAACGCGTAGAGGTCGTTGAGGACGATTTCCTGGACGGCGAGCCCCTGGGCCTGCAATGCGACGCGGTCTGGACGAGCTGCTCGTGGCACTACAGTGCCAACCACCACCGCCCGCTCGGCGAGTTCGTCGACCGCATGCAGCGCCTGGTCCGCCCAGGCGGCATGTTCGGCGCGGAGTTCATGATGCCCGTCGAAAGACGCCACCACATGATCGAGCACTACACCTCCCCGGAACGCCTTCACCCCCACTTCATCGGCGACTGGGAGGTCCTGCTCACCCTGCGCACCACCGAGTTCACGGAACGCGCCCACGTCGGCCAGTTGCACGACCACACCCACCGCATGGGCCTCCTGCTCGCGGCCCGGACGTCCACCCTCACCAACCACTTCTGAGAGAAGACCCCATGAAGAACGAATACGAGGCGAAGTTCCTGGCCGTCGACGTCTCCGACCTCCAGAACAAACTGAGTGCCCTCAATGCGGTCCAGGCATTCCCCCGCACGCTCCTCACTCGCAAGATCTTCGAGAACGACTCCCTCGACGGCGGGGCCTGGATTCGGCTGCGGGACGAGGGCACCCGCTCGACCCTCACGCTCAAGCAGGTCACCGACGCCACGACGATCGACGGCACCAAGGAGATCGAGACCGAGGTCACCGACCTGCACGCCATGGCCGACATCCTGCGCAGGGTCGGCCTCACCGAAGTCCGGTACCAGGAGAACTACCGCGAGGAATGGCGCCTGGGCGAGGTCGCCTTCGACTTCGACACCTGGCCGGACCTTCCCACCTTCCTGGAGATCGAAGGGCCCGACGAGGCGTCGGTGCGCCAGGCCGCCGCGCTGCTGGACCTCGACTACTCCGAGGCCCGGTTCGGCAGCGTCGACGAGATCTACAAGAGCGAGTCCAGCCGCGACATCCTCGCCGAGCCCACGCTCCTGTTCTCCGAAGCCGAGAAGCAGAAGGACGCTTCTCCTGCGACTCAGGACCGTTGATCACGGAGGGAGACGAGCGATGCTGACGGAAGTCGCCCTACAGCACAGGGTGATCCCCGGGATCGCCGAGTTCGCCAGAGGAGGACTGCCCTCACCGGCGGCCACCGACGACGGCAACGAGTGGGTCGACGGACTCTGCTGGCTCTACTGCGGGCAGCGGTGGACGCGCGTCCTGTGGATCGGCCCCGCCAGAGTCGCCGGGGCCCAAGCCCCGATGTACGCGTGCGGCGCCTGCATCGGCGAGCTGCAGGAACGGGTCTGGCAATCCTTCTTCAACGAGAGCCGCCCGGCCGGCTCCACCCGGCCGAGCGAATCCGCCGAGGTGGGGCAGTCGACCTCCGGCAGGAGAACGGGCAAGCATCGGGGCGAGAGCAGGCTCTTCCGCCGTAGTTAAGCCCCCGCCCCGGTCACGCTGGCGCCCGCTGTCCCCCGCAGCGAGAGCCCGTGGCCGGGGCGGGTCCTTGGCGTGCGCGCCTTCGGCGGAAGCCCCGAGACGAACGGTCTGACAACGCAGCGACCGTTTCACGTCCACCGATACGGTCTTCCCACCCATCCTGGGCCTCTTGGAGGAGCAGTCGTGACGCAGCAGACCACGGACGAGCGGCCGGGCATCGCCGCCGCCATCGTCGTTCACGAGGGCCGCGTGCTCATGGTCCGCCGTCGGGTGAGCGAGGGGCTGCTCTCCTGGCAGTTCCCCGCCGGGGAGGTCGAGTCCGGCGAGGAACGTGAGGCCGCCGCCGTACGGGAAACCCAGGAGGAGACAGGGCTGACCGTCGAAGCGGTCAAGCTGCTCGGCGAGCGCGTTCACCCCAAGACGGGCCGCCTCATGTCCTACACCGCCTGCCAGATCCTGGGCGGCACAGCTCACGTCGCCGATACCGAGGAGGTTGCCGAGCTTGCCTGGGTCGCCCACGGCGACATCCCGGAGTACGTGCCGTACGGGCTGCTCGAGCCGGTGCAGGACTACCTCGACAGGGCCTTGTCCGCGTAGACCGCTCCAAGCTCCGGCGGGGAACTGCGGGCGAGGACCAAAGCTCCACGACTTGCTGGGTCTTGCCTGGATGCAGGGCTTCATGCCAACGAACACCTCCCCCCTCACAGACGTGGACGGTGCTTCTGTTCCGCCGGGACCGCTGACCGTGCGGGCTCAGCCACACCGGCCGATAGTGCAGTCGCGGACAGTCGCATGGTCGTAGTCCTGCGGGCCGCCTCAGCACGGAGGTTGGGTGCGGGGTTGCGGCTGGTGTGCTGGATGCGGCTGATCAAGACACGGGCGGGCTGGCGGGCGCTCGTCAGTTCGCGCTGGGCGGCGGCTTCCTTGAGGAGCTGGTGGGGCTTGTGACCGCGGGCTTCGGCGTCGGCGAGGACGGTGGCGAGGGCCGGCCAGGCGGGGTCGGTGAGGATGCGGTCGGCGTGGTCGGGGACGGCGGCCCGGACGTCATGGGCCAGGGTTCGGCTGGCCTGGTCGCTCGGCTGACGAGCGGCGAGGTTGTCGATGGCCGGGACGAGGGCGTGGTCGGCGGCGGAATGTAGGTGGTGCAGGGCCTGACGGGCGGCCTCAGCCTGGTGGGCGTGGTTCTTCGCCTCGTGCCAGCGGGCGGCGACGATCGTGGCCCAGACAAGGGCGGCGAGCAGGGCGGCGAAGGCGCTGCCGTCGGGACCGGTGGCGGTGTGGGCGATGTCGCGGGTCGCGCGGCGCAGGGTATGGGCGGCCTGGTTCTCAGCGCGGATCTGGGAGCGCTGGGCGCGGGCGAATATCTGCGCTGCGGTTCGCAGTTCGGCTCGGGAGTGGTCAGGTGCCTTCTGCGCGGTGGCCTCGATGAGTTCGCCGAGCGCCGTGATGTGGGCCTGGGCGTGGGTGTCGTCGGCCATGTCGGAGTTGAGGATGTCGACGGCATCGGTTGCCCGGTGCCAGGGGGTGGTGGGGCGCTGTCGGCGTGCAGTGGGGTGTTCTTCAGGTGCAGTGGTTTCCAGACGGGCCTTGAGCTTGGGGAGGGTGAGGTCGGGGGCGATCCTTCCGCCGGGGTGGAAGATCTGCTCTCCGTCCTTGTTGAGGTCGCCGGGGCGGCCGGCGGCGTAGCCGAGGAGGTCTCCGGACGGTCCGCGGCGGGGCTTGATCGCGATGCCGTCGGCTTCGAGGTAGGCGAGGAGTTCCTCCGCGTTGCCGGCGTGGGGGATGGCGGCGCGGATGCGGTCCTGGAGCCAGTCGCCGCTGGTCTGCTCCCAGCCGAGGCGTTGGGCCTTGTGCATCTCTGCCTGCGTGGGGCGCTTTCCGGCGGTGCGGTCGCCCTTCTTCAGCTGGCGCAGACCGTAGTCGGTCTCGATCTGGCGGCACGCGTCGCCGACACGGATGCCGCCAGCGTGAAGCTTGGGGCGGCGGCCGTCTTCGCGGACGGTGGTGGCGAGGATGTGGATGTGGTCATCTGCGTGGCGCACGGCGATCCAGCGGCAGCCTAGGTCGTCGCCGGGCGGGGCGATGCCTGAGGCTTCGACGATGCGCTGGGCGATGTCGGCCCACTCGGCATCGGAGAGGTGCCGATCCTCGGGGGCTGCCCGGACGGGGCAGTGCCAGACATGGTCAGTGATCTTCTTCCCGAACTCGCTGTTCCGGAGATGCACCGGCTCGTCTAGGTGGTGAGCGAGCTGAGTGAGCGTGACGTCCGGGTTTCGTCCGGGGTCGGGCATACCGAGCATCGCGAAGCCGGCGACGATGTGCGGGTCGAGGTGCTCGTCGTGGCGGCCGGGGCCGTAGAGGTAGGCGAGCAGGCCACGGGTGTTGATACCGGCCGGTTTGATGGCGGCTATCACGCGGCCTGCTCCTTCTCCGCCTCGACGGGTTCACGCAGGGCCTGGGTGATCAGGCCCAGCAGGTGGTGGAGCTCGTCGAGACGATGACGTACGTCGGGCGGGGTGAGGTCGCTGTTGAGGGCGCGAGCGATCTGGTTGACGTTGACGCCGATCCGGTTGAGCTCGCGCAGCACCTGGGCGCGGAACATGTGGGTGCGGCGGCGGTCCTCGGACAGCGGCAGGTTCGCGGTGAACCGGCCGGTGATGAAGGCGAGGGCGATGTCCGCGGTGAAGCCGGATTCCCCTTTATAGCCGTGCTCGGCTGCTGCCTCCTGGAGCGCGGCGTGCTCGTCGCCGGTGAAGCGCAGCGGTCCGACACGGACGATCCGCTTGGTGCCGGTGAAGCGGCGAATCGTCGGCTGCACGCTCTGCGCTGCTCGTTCCCCGGCCGTCGGTTCGGGGGCATGTGCGGGGCGAAGGATCTGCTGCTGGACGGCGTGGAGCTCGTCCCGGTCGGGGCCGCCCTCGGCCTCGACCTCCCGGCCAAGCGCCCCCTGGCGCTTGGCCGACTCCGCCACCCCCGGGGCGGAGATCCCCGAAGACCGGCCTTGAGTCGGACTCGGGGTACTACTGGCTCCGCCCGGGGCCGTCCGCCCAAATGCCCGACGTAGACGGGACAGCAGCGTACGAGGCTGTACCGAGACGGGCGGCTCAGCGGAGGTGTCGTCAGGTAGGTGCTGGCTGTGCTGCATGGAAGATGCTCCAGATGCGGCTCGGCGGACAGGATCACGGCGACCCGGTGGCGCGAGCCATCGCGTTGTCACAGGTGTGGGGATCTGCGGGGCGACCGGCGTGTGCTCGGGTGACCGGAAGGGTTCCGGTCACCCGAGCACGCGAGGCGTCAGCCTCCGGAGACCTTGATGTCAGCGGCTTCGAGTTCCGGCCGGAGCGACTCCATGACTTCGGTCTGGCGCGCGCTTCCGATCGTCAAGTTCCGTTCCTTCACGGCAGCTCGCAGCAGGTCACGCGTGAGTTTGCCGTGCTGATGACCGGTGGCCCGGCCGATGGCCACCAGCTCCGCGATGGTCGCCTTCGGAGGACGTCCGCCGATTGGTTTGGCCTTCGGCACCGGGGACGTGGATTCCGTCCGCTCCTCGCCAGAAGCTTGCGGATCCTCGGCGGCAGCGTCCTGCCATCGACCCTCGCCATGCTCACCGACCGGCCGGTTCCGCTCAGCTACGGAGCCGATTCCGGAGGGGGCATCGGTTGGTGCCACAAGCTGGTGGATCTGTCGCATCAGCACGCCGAACGCGACCATCGCGGCGGCCGGAGGGACGGCAGCGACCACGTAGTCGAGGAGCGGAACGCTGCGTCCGTTGTCCGCGCCGCTGACCCCAGCGACGTTCAGTGCGATAGAGCCGACCGATCCAGCAGCGGTCACGGCGACCGCCCAGAGGTCGGTCGTACGCCGGAGCGCAGCCCGCAGCATGAGCAGTTCACCGGCGACGATGAACGCATCCAGGGTGGCGGGCCAGGCCCATCGGCGGATGGGGGATGCGCCCAGCCCGTGCTGGCCTGCGACATCGGCGAGGTGCGCGTAGGACAGCCAGAACGCTCCGGCTGTCAGAACCACGATGACGATGCCGGCCGCGCCGAGCACGAGCTGCTCTGCGTCGGCATGCTTCGGGCGCTGCCCTTCGGCTGGGACGTCATCTCGTGTCTGCGGTGATGACGTGGTGAGGTGCGGGGCGGTCAAGCGGGAATCTCCTTGGGGTAGTGGGTGAGGGGCGTCTTTGCCGTCTTGTGCGTTGCACGTGCAGGTCAGCGCGGTACGGCAGCGCGCCGGACGTGCCGTCTTGGCAGAAGCTCTGGCGTCTTGTCCCGACTCGGGACAAGGGTGAGGCGGATCCGCCCCGGCTCGTGTCCGAGCGCCTGCATCCGCTGGGACGGCCGGTCGCGGCAGCCGTCCCAGCGAGCAGGGCCGTGACCTGCTGCGATACGGCGAAGACGCCTGGGACGGGGCAAGACGGTTCTGGACGCCGTGCCCCTGCTGGCTGCACGTGCTCAGGCGCGTGCGCTGCCGTCTTGCCCTCGGCTGCCGTCTTGCAGATGTGTGCCCTGACCTGCACGATCACGGCAGGGACGGCAAGTACGGCAACCAGGGGGGGTGGGGGTCAGCTTTCGCCGCGACGAGCGTCGACCGGGTGGACGGTCGGGCAGTAGCGCCGCCAGGCGTCCAGGAACTTGTTGCGCGTGTAGCCCTTGCGCTGAGTCCGGTCGGCCATGCGCACGTTGCCGGGCCGGATGTCGTAGTCGCGCAGCATCCCGCTGAGCTCCCGGGAGGTCAGGCCGTAGCGTCCACGCTCTCCCCACGGGGCTTCGGCGTCCGCGTTCAGGTGGTGCAGGAGGTCTTCGGTGGAGAGACTGTCCGCCTCCCGCTGCGCGAAGAAGACCCGTCGGATGTCAGCGAGGATGCGCGCCCCACTCGGGTGGTCCTCCTCGGCCGCCACCTCGGCCGCGACCATCCGTGCGCACGCGATCCGCGCGAGCCGTGGCCAGCGACCGCCGGCCAGGTCCGCGACGATCACAAGAGGCTCCCAGGTGTCGGCGGCTCGATCCTCGACCGGCATCTCCGGCTCCAGGGTCGCAGCGTCCTCCAGTAGCGGGAGGGCCCAGGCACGGATACGGTCGCGCAGTTCGTGCAGGGCCGGGATGTCGCGTCGCGAGCGGAAGGGTTTGACCTTCTCGCCCTCGGCCCTGCGGCGCATGCGGATGACGACGGATCGGTCCATGACGGTGTCCGGCAGGTCACCGATGCCCGCGATGGCTGCCATGGCGAAGGTGGCGAACTTGTGCGGGGTGTGGTCGTTGCCGACGACCCGGGTGACGTACCGGCCGCGCTGATGACCGGCATTGAGGAGGCCGCGTGTCTCCTCGTTCTTCTCCGCGACCTTGGGGCCGAAGATGGTGTCGGCCTCGTCCACCAGAAGCGTCGGCGGCTCCTCTTCGCTGATCGAGCGGAAGATGGCCGCTGGTGTGGTGTTGATGGTGAGCATCGGCTCGTGGACCGTTTCGGTCAGCACGTCCAGGAGCCGGGACTTCCCGCACCGCTTCGCAGGTCCCACCACTGCCAGCCGTGGGGCGTGCTGCCACGCGGGCTGGAGCTGCGTCGCCACCACCCACAGGGCGACCGCGTCCAGAGCCTCGGACGATGGAGGAATCACGAACTGGGCTATCTGGGATCGCAGTTCGTCCAGCAGATCCGAGCCCGGCGTCGGCTCAGCGTCGGGAATGGTCTCCAGGCTCCTTGCCGGGTCCGCCTCGCTGCCGTCAGCCGGACCATCGTGCATCTCCGCTGTGGCATAGGCGGCCTGGGCCGGACCCAGATGAGCGCCGGGCTGGCCGGGGATGGCAGTGGCGGGCCATCCCGCTCGGGCGGGGGTGGAATAGGAGTCGGGATTCTCGGGTTGCACTGGGCGGCTCCTCGTCTGGCGGTGTCGGGCTTGCACGCCCTTGCCGCCGGGTCGGATCTCACGGGATTGCTGGGGAGTCCTGGAGCCTCCGGCGTTGGACCGCCGGAGGCTCTCCCTCTTCTCGCGGGGGTTTCGGTACCGCGAGCGACCACGGACAGTACGTCCACGCCGTGCCACAGTCCAGCGTTTCTGTGTCAGCTCAGCGCAGAAGTGCCTACGGCGCATCAGGTGCCTCATGCGGCCAGCCCCAGCAAGGCCAACAGGTCTGCGGTCACCACCCGGTAGGCGTTCCCGAGCCTGAGCACCTTGCACGGGTACTGGCCGCGCTTGGCCAGCTCGTAGCCCTTGCTCCGGCCGAGCCCCAGCGCGCGGTTGCCCGTCTCCAGGCCAACGGCCGCCGGAAGCCCCAGAAGCTCCTCGCGACTCATCCCCTTCGCCTCTCCGGCGTCTTCGTTCTGGCGCATGCGCACTCCATCCATGAATGAGCCCACGGCGAACGCGACCTCCGCGCCCGTCCCCAGGTCTTGGAATCAACGCTAAGCGAGCTAATGTGTCTGTATGACACAACGTCGAAGTCACCATGGATCGAGTAAGGCCGACGACGAGGACGACGTCCCGGAGTGGGTGGACCAGGTCATGGCCACCGTGGCCGCCGAGGTCCGCAGACGACGGAAGGAACTGGGTTGGAGCGCACAGGACTTGGCCGACAGATGCGCGGAGATCGACCATCCGATCCCGCGCAACGTCATCGCCAACATGGAGTCCGGACGCCGCTCCAACCTGCCCTTGGTCGACGTCATGGTGCTGGCCGAGGCGCTGGGCACCCCGCCCATCTGCCTGCTCTATCCCGTGGGCTATGTCGATGACGTGCAGCGGCTCCCGCTGCAGGACTCCACTTCCACTCTGGATGCGCTGCGGTGGTTCACCGGAGAGGAGACCGATCTCGGCGCGGACGACGACATGCTCCGCTACTTCCGAGTCCATCACGCCGCCCAGGAGCAGCTGCGAAGGGCGCGACGCGACGAGGAGTACGCGCGCTACCACGCCCAGACCGCCCCGAGTGCCGACCGGAAGGCCGAGGCCCTCCGCTCCCAGGCCCGTGCCGCCGAGGCGGCCGACGACGCCGAAAACCGCCTGCGCAGAGTTCGCGCCTTCATCGAGGAAGAGGGCGCCACACCCCCGCACCTGTGGCACGACGTGGTCTACGTAATCGACTCATCCGGGAGCGATCCCGAAACCAGCGAGGAGAATGATCTTTGAAGGGCTCCACCTACCGCCGCTGCTCCTGCCGCGACCCGAAGACCGGCAGGGAACTAGGCACCTCCTGCCCCAAGCGCAACAGCAGGAACCACTGCACCTACTCCGTACGCCAGGAGCTCTCCCCCCGCGAGGGCGGCAGCCGCCGCTCCTTCGCCCGTGGCGGGTACGGAAGCCTCAAGGCGGCCCAGGCCGACCTCGACCGCGTACGCGCCCTGCTCGGGCTCGCCGACTCGGACGACCCCGAGGGCACCGAACTCATCGCCGAAATGCTGGCCGAGGTCAGCCGCGAGCGCTCTCCCCTGCCCGAGGTAGAGGAGACACGGCGGCGCCTCAACGCCGGTCAGGACCTGATCGGCAGCCTGACCGTCGCCGAATGGCTCGACCGGTGGCTGGCCGGCAAGCGCATACGCAAGTCCGGCCTCAACCGCTACGAGACCGATATCCGTGTCCACCTGAAGCCACGCATCGGCAACCGGCGCCTGGACCGGCTGCGCGTCAGTCACCTCAGCGAGATGTTCGCCGACATCCGCGAGGCCAACGCCCAGATCCTGGACGACAACGCCCAGCGAAGGGCCGCACTCGACGAGCTGGCGACGGTGCCGTGGAAGGGCGTCGGAAACCGCGCCCGCCGCAAGGCGATGAAGGCCGCGATCGACGAGATGCCGCCCTTCAGGCGTGTCACTGGACCGGCCACGCGCCTGCACGTCAAGGCCACTCTTCGTGCGGCCCTGAACGAGGCGATCGGGCAGCAGATCATCACCTTCAACCCGGCCGCCCACGTCGAGATCGACCCCGTACGCAAGCCGAAGGCACTCGTGTGGACGGACGAGAGGGTCGCCAAGTGGGAGCAGACGGGCGAGAAGCCGTCTCCCGTGATGGTCTGGACTCCTCAGCAGACCGGTGCCTTCCTCGACTTCGTTGCCGAGGACCGGCTGTACGCGATGTGGCACCTCATCGCCTTCCGCGGGCTCCGCCGTGGCGAGGCATGCGGACAGCCCTGGTCGGAGACGAACCTCGACACCCACTCCCTCACCGTCCCCTCTCAACTCGTCCAGGACGGCTGGGAGGTGGAGGCGTCCGAGCCCAAGACCGACAGCGGCTCCCGCGTGGTCGCCCTCGACGACGACACGGTCAACGTCCTGAAGCACCACCGCGAACGGCAGGAAACGGCCCGCGAAGAATGGGGCACAGCCTGGGTCGAGACCGGCCACGTCTTCACCCAGGAAGACGGCTCCTGGCTCCACCCCGGCAAGGTGACCGACCTCTTCGAGCGCCTCGTCGGCGCCTCCGGTCTCCCGCCGATCCGCCTGCACGATCTGCGCCACGGCGCGGCCACCCTCATGCTCGCCGCCGACATCGACATCAAGATCGTGTCGGACACCCTCGGGCACAGCGACACCCGGATCACGCGCGACATCTACCAGAGCGTCCTCCCCCACGTGGGAAAAAGCGCCGCTGAGGCGACCGCGAAGCTCGTGCCTCTCCAGCGCAAGGCCGAGCAGGAAGAGAAGGCTCGCCAAGCCGCCAAGGCAGCGAAGAAGGCCGCGAAGGGGAAGGGGAAGAAGAAGGACAGGGCCAAGAAGACCGCGAAGAAGGGCTGACTTCAGCTCCGCTCACGCTTCACTCACTCGTTCGCCCTAAGGGCAGCTCTCCTCGGATTTCACGACGTGCAAAGTGATAGCAGGGTCCTCCACCGGCTCGCCAATCTGCGAGATCACTTCCTCGATCACTTCTCCCGCTGAAGGCTCGTGCGAGCAGACCTTCCAGTCACGCGACTGGGCCAGGGTGCTGCGCCCCTCGCCTGTGGCATCCACGTCCTTGACTCCATTGACGAGGACAAGCGCTTCTCCCACATCGAACAGGTTCATGCCGACGAGATCCGGCATCTCATCGCCTGGACGAACTCTGAATCCGGGAGTGCCAGCAGGGCACTGCTCGTCCGTTTTCACCACGGTGAAAGTGACGAGCTCATCAGGGTCTGCTTCTCCCGGTTGGGGGTCCTGGTCGCAGACCACCCAGTTCCGGTCCCAGACCTGCGCTCGCCCGTGGCCGAGTGCGTCCTCCGACGTGAGGTTGCCGAACCCGGCCTCTTGGGCATCGTCCTGGGCGGCCTGCAGCTCACGGCCCGCCATATCGGGAAGAGCTGAGGTGCATGCGGTGAGCGCAAGCATGGCGAGCGGTACAAGAAGAGCGAGACGTGGGTTTCTGCTCGTGGATGAACGTGACGGCATGTTCCCCCCTAGGACATGACAACGCGGTGAAATGATCATAGGAGGTGATGTGCCAGATCATCGAGGGGCATGGTTGCCATTCCGTTGCGGCCGCTCGCTCGGCCTGGGCTACGCAGAACGACGTCCGCCTTGGGGACCTAATCCACTCCTCCGCTCACGCACCGCTCACGCAGGCAACGTCACGGCAACCCGGCCGTGTGACGCGCCATGCCCCGAGCAACAGAAAACCCCAGGTCACGGGCTACGTGACCTGGGGTTCTTCTGAGCCGCCTTCGGGATTCGAACCCGAGACCTACGCATTACGAGTGCGTTGCTCTGGCCAACTGAGCTAAGGCGGCGCGCCCTGTCGCACCATGGTGCGATCAGCAGCGGGGCCAAGTCTACACAGTTTCCCGGGGTGCTCCGCACACAGCACCCCCGGAGGCGTTCGCGCTGGTCAGGGCAGGTCGGAGGGACCGGGGGTCAGGTGCACTTCTTGCCGTCGGTGGGCGCGGTGCCCTCCAGGAGGTACGTGTTGATCGCCGTGTCGACGCAGTCGCTGCCCCGGCCGTACGCGGTGTGGCCGTCGCCCTCGTAGGTGAGCAGGGTGCCGGAGGAGAGCTGCTCGGCGAGGGCCTCGGACCACTTGTACGGGGTGGCCGGGTCGCGGGTGGTGCCGACGACCACGATCGGGTCGGCGCCCTTCGCCTCGGTGCGGTGCGGGGTGCCCGTGGCATCGGTGGGCCAGTAGGCGCAGTTCAGGGAGGCCCAGGCGAAGCCGCGCCCGAAGACCGGGGAGGCCTTCTCGAAGTCCGGGACCGCCTTCTCGACCGCGTCGGGGCCGTCGAAGGCGGGCGGCAGGTCGAGGCAGTTCACGGCGGCGTTGGCGAACATCAGGTTCGCGTACTTCCCGTTCGGCCCGCGCTCGTAGTAGCCGTCGGCCAGGGACAGGAGGCCGGAGCCGTCGCTGCGCTGCGCGCCCGCCAGCGCCTCGCGGAGCTGCGGCCAGGCCGCCTCGTCGTACATGGCGGCGATCACGCCGGTGGTGGCCAGGGACTCGCCCAGCTCGCGGTCGTCGCCGGTCGGGACGGGCTTGGCGTCCAGGTCCTTGAAGAGCCGCTTCAGCGCGGTCGCCGCGTCGGCGGTGGACGTGGTGCCGAGCGGGCAGTCCGGCTGCTCGACGCAGTCGGCGGCGAAGGACTGGAAGGCCCCCTCGAAGCCCGCCGTCTGGTCGCGGTTCATGTCGATGGCCTTCAGGGAGGGGTCCATCGCCCCGTCCAGGACGAGGCGGCCGGCCCGCTCCGGGAAGAGGTCCGCGTAGGTGGCGCCCAGGAAGGTCCCGTACGACGCTCCGACGTAGCTCAGCTTCTCGTCGCCGAGCAGGGCCCGCAGGACGTCCATGTCGCGGGCCGTGTCGACGGTGGAGACGTACGGGAGGATCTCGCCGCTCCGCTTCTCGCAGCCCGCCGCGAACTTCTCGAAGGACGCGCTCAGCTTCTTGACCTCCGCCTCGTCGTCGGGCGTCTGGTCGACCTGGGTGTAGGCGTCCATCTCCGGCCCCGTAAGGCACTCGACGGGTTCGCTGCGGGCCACGCCGCGCGGGTCGATCGCGACCATGTCGTAGCGGGCCCTCACCTGGGCCGGATAGCCGAGGGCCGCGTACCCCTGGAGATAGCCGATCGCGGAGCCGCCGGGGCCGCCCGGATTCACCAGGAGGGAGCCGATCCGCTGGCCCGGCCCTGTGGCCTTCTTGCGGGAGACGGCGAGGTCGATGTCGCCGTCATCCGGCTTGTCGTAGTCCTTCGGCGCCTTCATCGTCGCGCACTCGAACCCCTCCACCCCGCAGTCGCGCCAGCTCAGCTTCTGCGCGTAGTACGACGACAGCCCCTCGGGGGCCGCCGTGCCGGTGGCCGAAGCGCTCGGCGACGAGCCGCTGCCACTGCAGCCGGAGATGAGGAGGCCGGCAGTGCCGATCCCGATGGCGAAGGTGCGGAGCAGCCGCCTGGTATCCATTCAGGGAGCGTATCCGCCGGGTGACGAGTCGTCCGATTCCCTGCTCATTCGGGTGAACAGGGACCCGGCGTGGAAGCCCGTGGAAGCCTTCAGCCCGCCCGCAGCGCCATCGTCATCGCCTCCACCGCGAGCAGCGGCGCCACGTTGCGGTCCATCGCCTCGCGGCAGGCGATCACCGACTCGATCCTGCGCAGGGTCTGCGCGGGCGTCGAGGACTCCGCGATCCGGTCGAGGGAGTCCTGCACATCGACGTTGGCGATCGCCAGCTTCGAACCGAGCTGGAGCGCCAGCACATCGCGGTAGAACCCGGTGAGCTCGGTCAGCGCCAGATCGAGGCTGTCCCGCTGCGTACGCGTCTTGCGGCGCTTCTGCTTGTCCTCCAGCTCCTTCATCGCCCCCGCCGTGCCGCGCGGCATCCGGCCCCCGGCAACCCCGCCGAGCGCCGCCTTGAGGTCCTCGGTCTCCTTGACGTCGACCTCCTCCGCCATCTGCTTGGCGTCGTCGGTAGCCGTGTCGATCAGCTCCTGGGCCGCCTTGAGGCAGCCGCCGACGTCGGCGACCCGCAGCGGGACTTTCAGCACCGCCGCCCGCCGCGCCCGCGCCCGCTCGTCCGTCGCGAGACGGCGGGCCCTGCCGATGTGCCCCTGGGTGGCGCGCGCCACGGAGTGCGCCCGCTCGGGGTCGACGCCGTCGCGGCGGATCAGGACGTCGGCCACCGCCTCCACCGGCGGGGTGCTCAGGGTGAGGTGCCGGCAACGGGAACGGATCGTGGGCAGGACGTCTTCCAGCGAGGGGGCGCAGAGCATCCAGACCGTGCGCGGCGCAGGCTCCTCGACGGCCTTCAGCAGGACGTTGCCCGCGCCCTCGGTGAGACGGTCGGCGTCCTCCATCACGATGACCTGCCACCGGCCGACCGCCGGAGAGAGCTGGGCGCGCCGGACCAGGTCGCGGGTCTCCTTCACGCCGATGGAGAGGAGATCCGTACGGATGACCTGGACGTCGGCGTGCGTGCCGATCAGGCTGGTGTGGCAGCCGTCGCAGAAACCGCAGCCGGGGGCGCCGCCCAGCGCCCGGTCCGGGCTCGTGCACTGGAGCGCGGCGGCGAAGGCCCGGGCCGCCGTGGACCGGCCGGAGCCGGGCGGCCCGGTGAACAGCCAGGCGTGCGTCATCTTCGAGCCCTGGTCCAGCGGCTTGCCGTCGGACACGGCGGTGACCAGGGCGTCGGCGTCCTTGGCGGCGGCGGCGAGCTGTTCCTGCACGCGGGTCTGTCCGACCAGGTCGTCCCATACGGTCATGGGTCACCGCCCTTCCGGTGGTGTCGTGCGGTGCCGCGGAACCGCGGTGCGTCGTGGCTTCCCATTGTGGGGGACACCACTGACAGTCCGGCCCGCCCGCCCCCGGAGGGACGGACGGGCCGGTACGTCGGCGGTGGGGTGGGTGCGTCAGCCGCGCGGGCGACGTCCCCGGCCCTTGGGGCCGTCGTCCTCCTGGCCCCCGAGCAGTTCGTCCGCCAGGGTCGGCAGATCGTCCAGCGGAGTCTCCTCGGCCCAGTCCGGGCGGGGGCGCTTGCGGCGGCCCTGCTGCCGGTCGGGCGTCTCTCCGGCGTTCGGGTCCTCGACCTGCGGCAGTTCCCGGGTGCGCTCGTTCTCGCTCTCCGCGGGCGAGGTCGCCTGGTTCTCGTCCCGGAAGAAGCCCTGGGGCACCCGGTCGGAGGGCCGATCGGCGGAGACCGGCGGCAGCACGGCCGTCTCGTCCGCGTCCCGGGCCGGCCGCCGGTCCGACGGCCGCTGGTCCGCCGGCCCCCGGTCCGAGAAGCGCGGCAGCATCGCCGTCTCGTCGTCCCCGAGAGCGGCCCCTGAACGTGCACCCCTGCCCGTACCCGTACCGGATCCGGAAGGACGGTCGTCCTCCGGCCGGACCGCCGGGACCGGCTGCGTGATCTCGTTCGGGTTCACGATCGGTGTGGGCACCGTGAGCTCGTTCTCCGGAACGGACGGGCCCTCCGACTCCGAGGACCGTGAGGACGACGACGCGTACGACTGCGACGAGGTCTCCGTACGGGAGTCACGGGAGTCACGGGAGTCGTGGGAGTCGTGGGAGGTACGCGACGCCCGCGCCTCCTCCGCCCGCTGGGCCTCCGCACGCTCGGCCTCCGCCCGCTGGGCCTCCGCACGCTCGGCCTCGGCACGCGCCGCCTCCGTACGGGCTGCGGCCTCGGCCTCGGCCCGGCGGCGGGCCTCCTCGGCGCGCATCAGGGCCTCTTCGGCCCTGCGCTGCTTCTCCAGCCGCTGTGCCTCGGCCTCCTTGCGGAGCCGGGCCTCCTCCTCGGCCTGCTTGCGCAGGCGTTCCTGCTCGGCCTCGCGGACCCGCTCCTCGGCCTCCAGCCGGAGCCGGTCCTCCTCGGCGCGGCGGCGGGCCTCCTCGGCGCGCTGCCGGGCCTCCTCCGCCTGGCGTTCGGCCTCGCGGCGGCGTGCCTCCTCCAGCTCGCGCTGCTTGCGCTCCTCCTCCTCGGCGCGCAACCGGGCGAGCTGCTCCTGGCGCTCCTTCTCCAGGCGCTCCTCCTCGGCCTTGCGGGCGGCCTCTTCCTCCGCCTTGCGCCGGGCCTCCTCGATGGCCTGGCGGCGCGCCTCCTCGATGGCCTCGATCTCGGCCTCGGAGAGTGGCAGGAGCTGGTCGAGCCGGTGACGTACGACGGTGGTGATCGACTCCGGCTCCTGGCCGGCGTCCACCACCAGATAGCGCGTCGGGTCGGCGGCGGCCAGGGTCAGGAACCCGGACCGTACCCGCTCGTGGAACTCGGCCGGCTCCGACTCCAGCCGGTCGGGCGCCTCGGTGAACCGCTCCCGGGCGGTCGCCGGGTCGACGTCCAGCAGCACCGTCAGATGCGGTACGAGGCCGCTCGTCGCCCACCGCGAGATCCGGGCGATCTCGGTCGGGGCCAGGTCCCGGCCGGCGCCCTGGTAGGCGACGGAGGAGTCGATGTAACGGTCGGAGATGACGATCGCGCCGCGCTCCAGCGCCGGGCGGACGACGGAGTCGACGTGCTCGGCGCGGTCGGCGGCGTACAGCAGGGCCTCGGCCCGGTTGGACAGGCCGGCGGAGGACACGTCGAGCAGGATCGACCGCAGCCGCTTGCCGACCGGGGTCGCCCCGGGCTCGCGGGTCACGACGACCTCGTGGCCCTTGGACCGGATCCAGTCGGCGAGCGCCTCGACCTGGGTGGACTTGCCCGCTCCGTCGCCGCCCTCCAGGACGAGGAAGAAGCCGGTGGCGGCGGGCGCGACCGCAGGGTCGCCGCCGCGCAGCGCCTCGCGCAGGTCCCGGCGCAGCGGCACGCCCGCCCGGTCGTCCGTCTTGGCGAGGACGAGGGCGGCGACGGGCAGCAGCAGCGCGCCGAGCAGCATCAGGGTGAACGCGGCCCCGCCGTGGGCGAAGACGAAGTCGCCTGCGACCAGGCGGTGCCGCCCGATCGCGGCGGCCAGCAGGGGGCCCGCGACCGCGCCGAGCGCGACGAGCACCCGGACGACGGCCTGGAGGTGCTCGGTGGTCCGGGCCTGCCGGAACGCCTCGGTCTCCTGGTCGATCAGGGTGTGCCCGGTGTTCGCGGCGACCCCGGCGGCGTAACCGGCGAGCAGGGCGATGGCGATCCCGGTCGCGGTGTCCGGCACCAGGCCGAGCGCGAGGAGCGCGAGGCCGGTGACCATGACGGCCAGCGCCAGCAGACGGCGGCGCGACAGGGTGGGCAGCACACGGCGCGCGGTACGGATGCCGAGGGCGGTGCCACCGGTCAGGCCGAGGACCAGCAGCGCGAACGTCGCGGGCCCGCCCCCGAGGTCGTAGGCGTGCAGTACGGAGACGGCGGCGGCCGCCGCGACGGCTCCGGCGAGGGCCGCGCAGACCGCGACCAGCAGGGGGACCGCGCCGGTGCGGCCCTTGTCGGGTCCGTTACCGGTGGCGGGGCGGCGCAGGCCCTCCAGCGGGGAGCGCGGCCGGGGCGTCTGCGTGGCCGGGAACCGCAGGAAGTACAGGATGGAGATGGAGGCCGAGAAGAGCCCGGCCGCGACGTAGGACCCCAGGGCCGCCTGGTGGAAGGAGAACCACTCCAGGCCCGAGCCGAGGAGGTTGCCGACCAGCGTGGCGGCCAGCAGGACCAGCGCGGCGGCGGGCACGGCGAGGAAGTTCGTGCGCAGCGAGAGGCGGCGCAGGGCGTCGAGGTGGTCGGGCAGGGGGCGTACGGCCGCGCCTTCGAGGGGCGGGGCGGGCAGCAGCGCCGGGGCGGCGCTCTCCTTGGCCACGGCCCACAGGCGCTCACCGGCGCCGGTCACGAAGACGGTGATGAGGATCATCATGAGCGCCTTGTCGGGCGTCCAGTCGATCCACAGCGGGGCGACGACCAGGAGCGCCAGGCGCAGCCCGTCCACCCCGATCATCAGCCATCGCCGGTCCAGCTTTCCGCCGGGCCCCGTGAGGGACGTCAAGGGCCCCAGGAGTACGGCTCCGAAGAACAGGGTGGAAAGGATCCGGGCACCGAAGACGGCGGCGACGGCGAAGGCCGCCCCGCGGTATCCGGTGCCGAATGAGCCCTCAAGGACCGCCGCTTGCAGCGACAGCAGCACCAGCACGAGAAGGGCGAGTGCATCGCCGATACCGCCGACGAGCTGGGCGCTCCACAACCGCTTCAGCGGGGGAATACGCAACAGGGCCCGTACGGCGCGCTCGCGTGAGTCTGCGGCAAGTGTGTCGGAGGTGGGGCTCACGACCGTTGGCTGCTCGGCTCGCGTCATCCACCCAGCCTATCGGCAGCGGCGCGGTGAACGTCGGCCCGTCCGAACATATGGACGTAAACAACTTCCGGCCATGGTGCGCGAGACCCTCTTGCGCACCACCGCCGCGCACGCCAACGCACTGGCCGCGCACGCCGACGCCCTGGGCCCTGACGCACTACCGCCCGGCACCTGGATCACAGGGATCGAGGTACCGGGCGGTAGTGCGTCGGCGTGCGGGGTGCGATCCGCGCGACGGCTGGGTCAGTCGTCCGACGGGGCGGCGGCGGAGGACGAGGCCGAAGCCGTCTTCCTCGCTGTCGCCGTCGTCTTCTTGGCGGCCGTCTTGGCGGTCGTCGCCTTCTTGGCCGTCGTCGTCTTCGCCGCGGTCTTCTTGGCGGCCGTGGTCTTGGTGGCCGTCGTCTTCTTCGCGGCCGTCTTCTTGGCCGTCGCCTTCTTCGCCGGGGCCTTCTTGGCCGTCTTCTTCTTCGCGGGCCCCTTGGCGCGCTTCTCGGCGAGCAGCTCGTAGCCGCGCTCCGGCGTGATGTCCTCGACGCTGTCGTCGGTCCGCAGCGTCGCGTTGGTCTCGCCGTCGGTGACGTACGCGCCGAAGCGGCCGTCCTTCACCACGACCGGCGCACCGCTGACCGGGTCGGTGCCCAGCTCCTTGAGCGGCGGCTTGGCCGCGGCCCGGCCGCGCTGCTTGGGCTGGGCGTAGATCGCGAGGGCCTCTTCGAGGGTGATGTCGAAGAGCTGGTCCTCGGAGGTCAACGACCGGGAGTCGGTGCCCTTCTTCAGATACGGGCCGTAGCGGCCGTTCTGCGCGGTGATCTCGACGCCCTCGGCGTCCTCGCCGACGACGCGCGGCAGCGACATCAGCTTGAGGGCGTCGGCGAGGGTGACCGTGTCCAGGGACATGGACTTGAAGAGGGAGGCGGTCCGCGGCTTCACCGCGTTCTTGCCGGTCTTCGGCGTCCCCTCGGGCAGCACCTCGGTGACGTACGGACCGTAGCGGCCGTCCTTGGCGATGATCTGGTTGCCGCTGACCGGGTCGGCGCCCAGTTCGAAGTCGCCGCTGGGCTTCGCCAGCAGCTCCTCGGCGAGCTCGACGGTCAGCTCGTCGGGTGCCAGGTCCTCGGGGACATCGGCCCGCTGGTGGCCCTCGGCATCCTTCTCGCCCCGCTCGATGTACGGGCCGTAGCGGCCGACGCGGAGCTTGATGTCGTTGCCGACCGGGAAGGAGGAGATCTCCCGGGCGTCGATCGCGCCGAGGTCGGTGACCAGTGCCTTCAGACCGCCGAGGTGGTCGCCGTCGCCGTTGCCCGCGTCGGAGGCCGCGCCGACTCCCGCGGTGTCGTCCCCGGGCTGGGCGCCGAAGTAGAAGCGCTTGAGCCACGGCACGGACTGGGCCTCGCCCCGCGAGATGCGGTCGAGGTCGTCCTCCATGCGGGCGGTGAAGTCGTAGTCGACGAGCCGGCCGAAGTGCTTCTCCAGCAGGTTGACCACGGCGAAGGACAGGAAGGACGGGACGAGTGCCGTGCCCTTCTTGAAGACGTAGCCGCGGTCGAGAATGGTCCCGATGATCGAGGCGTACGTCGACGGGCGGCCGATCTCGCGCTCTTCCAGCTCCTTGACCAGCGAGGCCTCGGTGTAACGGGCCGGGGGCTTGGTGGCGTGCCCGTCGACCGTGACCTCCTCGGCGGACAGCCCGTCGCCCTCGGCCACCTGCGGCAGCCGGCGCTCGCGGTCGTCCAGCTCGGCGTTCGGGTCGTCCGCGCCCTCGACGTACGCCTTCATGAAGCCGTGGAAGGTGATCGTCTTGCCGGAGGCGGAGAACTCGGCGTCCCGGCCGTCGCTCGCCCGGCCGCCGATCTTGACGGTGACGGAGTTGCCGACCGCGTCCTTCATCTGGGAGGCGACGGTCCGCTTCCAGATCAGCTCGTAGAGCCGGAACTGATCGCCGGTGAGGCCGGTCTCGGCGGGGGTGCGGAAGCGGTCGCCGGAGGGGCGGATCGCCTCGTGCGCCTCCTGCGCGTTCTTGACCTTCCCGGCGTACGTACGCGGCTTCTCGGGGAGGTAGTTCGCCCCGTACAACTGCGTGACCTGGGCCCGGGCCGCGGAGATCGCGGTGTCCGAGAGGGTCGTGGAGTCCGTACGCATATAGGTGATGAAGCCGTTCTCGTACAGCTTCTGCGCCACCTGCATGGTCGCCTTCGCCCCGAAGCCCAGCTTGCGGCTCGCCTCCTGCTGGAGGGTCGTGGTCCGGAAGGGGGCGTACGGGGAGCGGCGGTACGGCTTCGACTCGACGGACCGGACCGCGAAGGAGGAATCGGCGAGCGCGGCGGCCAGGGCGCGGGCGTTCGTCTCGTCCAGGTGCAGGGTCTGGGCGGAGCCGGCCTTCAGCTGCCCGTCGGGGCCGAAGTCGCGGCCCTGGGCGATCCGGCGGCCGTCGACCGCGCTGAGGCGGGCGGTGAGGGTCGAGGGGTCGGAGGCGTCACCGGTGCGGCCGGTGGCGAACTTTCCGGTCAGGTCCCAGTACTCGGCGGAGCGGAAGGCGATGCGCTCGCGCTCCCGCTCGACGACGAGCCGGGTGGCGACCGACTGGACGCGGCCCGCCGAGAGCTTCGGCATGACCTTCTTCCACAGGACCGGCGAGACCTCGTAGCCGTAGAGGCGGTCGAGGATGCGGCGGGTCTCCTGGGCGTCGACCATGCGCTGGTTGAGCTCGCGCGGGTTGGCGACGGCGGCCCGGATCGCGTCCTTGGTGATCTCGTGGAAGACCATCCGGTGGACCGGGACCTTGGGCCTCAGCACTTCCTGCAAGTGCCACGCGATGGCTTCGCCCTCGCGGTCCTCATCGGTGGCGAGGAAGAGTTCGTCGGACTCGGCCAGCAGCTGCTTGAGCTTCCTGACCTGGGCCTTCTTGTCGGCGTTGACCACATAGATGGGCTGGAAGTCGTTCTCGACATCCACCCCCAGTCGGCGTACCTCGCCGGTGTACTCGTCCGGGACCTCGGCCGCGCCGTTCGGGAGGTCGCGGATGTGCCCGACGCTCGCCTCGACGACGTATCCGGGGCCGAGATAGCCCTTGATCGTCTTCGCCTTGGCAGGCGACTCGACGATGACGAGTCGGCGGCCGCCCTGTGCGGTCTCGCTGGTCGGGGACAACTTCGCTCTTCTCTCCGGTCGACACTCGATGGGCATCCGGGCAGCGTCGTGACGCTGCCCGCGGTGCTGTCGCTGCGGAGTGTGACGGTACAACCCGCCCCCGTGTCAAACGGCAAAAGCCCGCAACGGCCACTCGAACGGTAACCCGACTTCCGCCATTCCTGCCGCCCGGACCGTCGGGTCCGCGCCACGCGGAGGCTTGGCCGGTGTCTTTTCGGAGGTGGTCGCGGTGTCCGCCGGGCAACCTGTCGGCCCGGGCGCCGCACTGCCGGGGGCGGGGATCAGACGAGCGTGAAGCACCACACGCCGAGGCCGAGGAAAACTACGCCGAAGAGCGTCGTGAGTGCGGTGGAGGCGACGGGGCTCACACCGTGCGCCACCGGCGCGCGGTGCAGGGCTCGCGCCCCCGTCCAGGTCAGGAGGGCGGTGCCGAACAGCACCAGGGCCGTACCGGCGAAGACTGCTGAGACGCTCTCCATGTCGTACTCCTGGACCGTCGTGGCGAACCGCCCGGGGCGGGCGGGCCGGCCGGTCCCGGAGCCGGACCTCGGCGGCCCGGCACGGGGAGGTTGTCACCCCGGGGCATCGCCCACACGAACCCCGGGTGAACAGCACTCCCCCACCGACCGGCGGAACCCCATCGGCCGCATCCGAGTCGCATACGGACCGGATACAGGCCGTATCCGGTCCGGATCCGGACCGGATACGGCCTGTATCCGGTCCGCGCGGCGATCACCCGACCGGAACGCACGACCCGGCCGCGCCGCAGAGCGCGCGGAGCAGGAACGTACTGGTGACAAGGGCGGCGCCAGGCCCGACCGGGGAGCCCCCACCCCGTACCGGAAGGCGTCCGCGGTCACTGTCCTACGGACACGGCCTCCAGCTCACACCGTCGTGCGGGAACGGCCTCCGGTTCGCCGACCGCCGCGCCCTCCGCGGCCTCGACACACTCCGCACTCGCCGCGCCCTCCAGGCACTCCGCGCTCGCAGAGGACCTCACGCGCTCGACCTCACGCACTCCGCGCCCGCCGAGGCCTTCACGCACTCCGCGTCCTACTGGCTCCGCGGTACGGCGCCGGGCGCCGGTTCCAGGAAGCCCTCCTCGACCAGCAGCCGGATCGCCTGCGGGGTGCGGTCGCGCAGGAGCACCGGGTCCTCCGCCATCAACTGCGCGATGGCGTCCAGGATCCGCCCGGCGGGCAGCGAGCCGTCGCACACGCCCGCGAACCCGGCGGCCACCGCGTCGACCTTGGTCGCCCGCATCATGCCGCGGTGCTGACGCAGCACCACATGCTCGGGGTCCTCCGCACCCGGCAGGCCGACCTGCTCCTGCACGACCTCGGCGGCGAGGACGAAGTGCCCGGCGAGCAGCGCCGCGTCGTCCTGGTCGCGGAGGTAGTCCTGGCGGGCGAAGTGCTCCTGGACGGCGTGCCCGAGCGGCTGCCGCACCGCGTGCGGCCACTCCTCGATCACGATCGAGGGGTTCCCGGCCTCCGCCGCGGCGGATCTGCGCAGGGTGATCCAGCCGAACCCGACGGCCGTGGCGCCCCGCGCCTCGAACTCGTCGAGCCACGCCTCGTACCGCTCGGTGTACTCGGCGGGGTCGCTGCGGTGATCGCCGCTGTCCCGCAGCCACAGCTCGGCGTACTGCGTGACGTCCTGAACCTCGCGCTGGACGATCCAGGCGTCACAGCCGTACGGAACCCAGGAGCGCAGCCGGTCCTGCCACTCCTCGCCCTCCACGTGCTGCCAGTTGGCGAGGAACTGGGCGTATCCCCCCTCGTTCAGATGGGCGCCGGACTGCTGCACCAGCGCCCGGCACAGGTCGTCGCCGCCCATGCCGCCGTCCCGGTAGGTGAGGCGGGCGCCGGGCGAGATGACGAAGGGCGGGTTGGAGACGATCAGGTCGAACGTGTCGGAGCCCACCGGCTCGAAGAGGGAGCCCTCGCGCAGGTCGGCGGGGGCGGCGCCGGACAGGGCGAGGGTGAGCCGGGTGAACTCCAGGGCACGGGGGTTGAGGTCGGTGGCGGTGACCCGGCTCGCGTGCTGGGCGGCGTGCAGCGCCTGGATGCCGGAGCCCGTACCGAGGTCGAGGGCCGAGGCGACCGGCACCCGGACGGTGATCCCGGCGAGGGTGGTGGAGGCCCCGCCGACCCCGAGGACGACGCCCTCCTCGCGCGAGCCGATCCCCCCCGCACCGCCGACCGCGCAGCCGAGGTCGGACACGATGAACCAGTCCTCGCCGTCCGGCCCCCCGTACGGCCGTACGTCGACGCCCGCACGGACCCTCCCGTCGGCGTGGCTCACCCAGCCGTCCGCGACGCACTCGGCGAGCGGCAGGGCGGCACGTGCCTGCTCCTCGGCGACGGGACGCTGCAGCAGGAACAGCCGCACCAGCGTGTCGAGCGGGGTGTCACCCCGGGTGGCCCGCAGGGCGGGGACCGTCTCGCTGCGGGCGAGGGCGGCATAGGCGGGCGCGCCGAGGCGGTCGAGGAGCCCGTCCGCGGTGAAGTCCGCGGCGAGCAGGGCCTCACGGAGGGCGGCGGCGTGGTCGGGTACGGGAAGGCTGCTCTTACTCACCCACCCATTGTGTCCGCTCCCACCGACAACGGCAGCGGCCCGGGCACCCGCCGGGTGTCCGGGCCGCGAGAACGGCGCTCAGCCCTGCTTCTCCGCGGCGTCCTTGTCCGCGGAGCCCTTCTCCGTCGAGTCGTTCTCCGTCGAGTCGTTCTTGTCTGTGCCCGTGCCCGCCGGGGACGCGTCGGAGCCGTCCGCCGCGGAGCCGGAGGGGCCGGTCGAGGCAGTCGGCTTCTGGCAGCCCTTCTGCTTCGACATCGCGACGCCGACCTCACCGGACTGGAGCTTCTTCAGAGCCTGGTCACCGCTGGTGCTGATCTTGTTCAGCTCGTCGGCGATGCCCTTCAGCCCGTCGGCGAACTTCGCCTGGTCCTTGGTGTCGAGCGCGTCGACCTCGGTCTTGAGGTCGGCGTACGCCTTGGAGGATGCGTTGAGCTCCTTGACCGCTTCCTTCTGCGTGGTCTCGCCGTCGTCCACCGGCGGCGGCCCGGCCGAGTCCACAGCGGTGCCCAGCGACTTGTACGCCTGGGAGATCTGCTGGAAGGCGGCCGAGTCCGTCTTCTGCACGTCGGCGGGCTTGCTGTTGTCCGCGGTCTGCTGCTGGATGGAGGCGTTGGCGTTGGCGATCTTCTGCAGTTGCGGCTGAACCTGGTCGCAGACCTTCTTGGCCCAGTCGTTGACCTTGTTGTCGCTGTCGTCGCTGCAGCCCGACAGCGTCAGTACGAGTACCGCACCGCCGGACAGTGCGGCTGCAAGCTTCTTGTTCACCGGATTGGTCCCTTCCAAGGCTCTCGGCCCCGGAACTTACACGCCGAGGGGACGTGAGCCGGGTGCCGGTGATCCGGTGTGCACTCTTTTGAAGCCATTTGCACCAAGGGAAATGAGGGAGATGCCACTCGCGTCGAGAATCGGACACGCGATCGGTCACTCATCCGAAAGGCTGCTTCCGATCATCGGGAGGGGAGCGGGAGGCGGAGAAGGAGCGGACGGAAGCGGAGCTGGGCGGACGGCGCGTCAACACGGGCCGCTCGCCCACTCCTTGAGCCGACGTCACACCGCAGCGCGCGCCCGGAACGCCTCGCTACGCAGGACTCATGGGGCCGCCGCTGGATTAGGCGCGGCGACCGAGGGACCGCCGCCCCCTGGGGCGTCGTCGTCGCCCACGGCGATGCCGCGCCGCTTGGAGACGTAGACCGCGACGACGATGACCCCGATGGCGACGACCGCCACCAGCGCCCGCACCCACGGATTGGCGTCCGCTCCGTAACTGAACTGCACGATCGCCGGGGCGATGAGCAGGGCGACCAGGTTCATCACCTTGAGCAGCGGGTTGATCGCCGGGCCCGCCGTGTCCTTGAACGGGTCGCCGACCGTGTCGCCGATGACGGTCGCGGCATGCGCCTCGCTGCCCTTCCCACCGTGGTGGCCGTCCTCGACGAGTTTCTTGGCGTTGTCCCAGGCGCCTCCGGAGTTGGCGAGGAACACGGCCATCAGCGTGCCCGTGGCGATCGCGCCGGCGAGGTACGAGCCGAGGGCGCCGACGCCGAGGGTGAAGCCGACGGCGATCGGCGCCAGGACCGCGAGCAGTCCCGGTGTGGCCAGTTCACGCAGGGCGTCGCGCGTGCAGATGTCGACGACGCGCCCGTACTCGGGCTTCTCCGAGTAGTCCATGATCCCGGGGTGCTCGCGGAACTGCCGCCTGACCTCGTAGACCACGGCCCCGGCGGACCGGGAGACGGCGTTGATGGCCAGCCCGGAGAACAGGAAGACGACCGCGGCGCCCAGGATCAGGCCGACGAGGTTGTTGGGCTGCGAGATGTCCAGGCTCAGCCCCAGCTCACCCGCCCCTGCCCCGACCTCGTCCACCGCCGTGGCGATGGCGTCGCGGTAGGACCCGAAGAGCGCCGCCGCAGCGAGCACGGCGGTGGCGATGGCGATGCCCTTGGTGATGGCTTTGGTCGTGTTGCCGACCGCGTCCAGGTCGGTGAGGACCTGGGCGCCGGCCCCCGTGACGTCCCCGGACATCTCGGCGATGCCCTGGGCGTTGTCCGAGACCGGGCCGAAGGTGTCCATGGCCACGATGACGCCCACCGTGGTGAGGAGCCCCGTCCCGGCGAGCGCGACCGCGAAGAGCGCCAGCATGATCGACGTACCGCCCAGCAGGAACGCCCCGTAGACGCCCAGGCTGATCAGCAGCGCGGTGTACACGGCCGATTCCAGGCCGATGGAGATGCCCGCCAGCACCACGGTGGCCGGGCCGGTGAGCGAGGATTTCCCGATGTCCCGGACCGGGCGGCGATTGGTCTCGGTGAAGTAGCCGGTGAGCTGCTGGATGAGCGCGGCCAGAACGATGCCGATGGCCACCGCGACCAGGGCGAAGATCCGCGGATCGCCACCGTGCCCGGCGATCGCCTCGTCGGTGACCCCGTCCAGCTCGGCGTACGAGGAGGGCAGATAGGTGAAGGCGGCGACGGCCACCAGGGCGAGCGAGACCACCGCGGAGATGAAGAAGCCGCGGTTGATCGCGGTCATGCCGCTGCGATCGGCACGGCGCGGGGCCACCGCGAAGATCCCGATCATCGCGGTGACGACGCCGATCGCCGGGACCATCAGGGGAAAGGCGAGACCGGAGTCGCCGAACGCGGCCGTACCGAGGATGAGCGCCGCGACGAGCGTCACGGCGTACGACTCGAAGAGGTCGGCGGCCATGCCCGCGCAGTCACCGACGTTGTCGCCCACGTTGTCGGCGATGGTGGCGGCGTTGCGCGGATCGTCCTCCGGAATGCCCTGCTCCACCTTGCCCACCAGGTCGGCCCCGACATCCGCGGCCTTGGTGAAGATCCCACCGCCGACCCTCATGAACATGGCGATCAGTGCCGCGCCGAGACCGAACCCCTCCAGCACCTTGGGCGCGTCGGCGGCATAGACGAGCACCACACAGGAGGCCCCGAGCAGGCCGAGTCCCACCGTGATCATTCCGACCACGCCGCCGGTACGGAAAGCGATCTTCATCGCTTTGTGCGAGACGGCGGTGAGATCCCTTTCCGGCTCGCCTTCCGCTGGAGTCGCCTCACGGGCGGCTGCGGCCACCCGTACATTGCTCCGTACGGCGAGCCGCATGCCGATGTATCCGGTCGCCGCGGAGAAAAGCGCACCCACCAGGAAGAAGAGGGAACGCCCCGCGCGCTGCGACCAGTTGTCGGCCGGCAACAGGAACAAGAGGAAGAACACGACGATGGAGAAGACACCGACCGTGCGCAGTTGTCGGGACAGATAGGCGTTCGCGCCCTCCTGGACCGCCGCGGCGATCTCCTTCATGCGCTCGGTGCCCTCGCCGGCCGCCAGGACCTGGCGTACGAGCAGCTGGGCGACGATCAGCGCGGCGACGGCGACGACCGCCACCACGACGACGATCAGCCGGTTGCCGTCGGTGAGTACCGCCGCCGCGAGGGAGACGGGTCGGTCGGAAAGTGCGGATTCTTGCGTCAGTGCTGCCATTGGGGTGGTGAAGAACTCCGCCATACGTCCTCCTTGACGCTCAGCGCTCAAGTCGTGGACGGATTGTAGGGAGCGGAACCTGATCAAAACAGTGGGCGGGAAGAGAATTGATCGGTCTCCCCCCAACGCCGAAAGATCAGCGGAGAGATTCTCCTCGAATGCAGTAATGAGGCAGGCGCATTACGCGAGGACAATCAAGAAAAAAGGCCCTGATCAGCAGGGCCTCGCTTGGAAAAACGAAACATCATCCGCACGGCTCAACGCCCACGATCCTCGACGCGCGGGACCGGAAGCCGGATCCCAGCACCTCGGCATCTCAACACCTCACCCCCTCGGCACCTGGAATCACGGTCAGAGGCGCAGGTACGGCGGCACGGGCACGAACAGTGCCACGGTGTACGGGGCACGGCGTACTGGGCACAGACCGCGCAATCACGAGCACAGCGCGAGGAACGTGTACGAGCGAGCAGAGGGGAAGGCGCGGGTTCGGGCGCGGGTAAGGGCCCTCAGGCGCGGGCAAGAGCCCTCAGGGGCGCACCGCGGCGTCGGCCGTCGGCCAGCTCATGCGGATCACTCCACCGGCCGCACCGGAGCGGACCTCCACGTCGTCGACGAGACCGCTGATGACCGCAAGGCCCATCTCGTCCTCGCCCTCACCGTCCATCTCGGGAACGGGCCGGTCCGGCCCCGCTCCCGAAGTACCGGAACCGTCGCGCGCCCCGGACGAGGCGGGGTACCCGCCGGGGCCGGGAACACTGTCCCCGACCTCGATGGAGAACGCCTTCTCCTCCTCAGTCAACGCGACGCTGACCGGCTCGGTGATGCCGTGACTGCGATGCAGCCCGACCGCGCGGCTGCACGCCTCCCCGACGGCGAGCCTGACCTCGTCGAGCACCGCCTCGTCGACGCCGGCCCTGCGCGCCACGGCGGCCGCCACCAGGCGGGCCGTCCTGACATGTTCAGGCTGGGCGCTGAAGCGGAGTTCAACGGTGGCCATGACATCCCCCTCGAACGTTCGGGCGTACGCCTCAGAGGCCCCGGGCATATCGCCCGGCACCCCTGCTCTCCTCCTCCGGAAGCCGACAAAGCCGACAGCCGACCCAAGGGTCGACCGCCTGCCCGTCACGGCCCATGCGCTGCCGCTGCCGGCCTGTTCACTGCCTGCCGACCGGCCCGGGGGCCGGTCCGCTCCGACCTCAGTCGGTGGCGGCGACAGCCTCGTCGACCGTGGTGTGAATCGGGAACACCTTGGTCAGACCTGTGATCCGGAAGATCTTGAGAATGCGCTCCTGGTTGCAGACCAGGCGCAACGAGCCCTCATGGGCCCGGACACGCTTCAAGCCGCCCACGAGCACGCCGAGGCCGGTGGAGTCGAGGAAGTCGACGCCTTCCATGTCGACAACCAAGTGGTAGCTGCCGTCATTCACCAACTCGACCAACTGCTCGCGCAGCTTGGGCGCGGTATACACATCAATCTCGCCACCGACCTCGACGACCGTACGGTCGCCACCAGGCCCGGACACATTGCGAGTCGACAGGGACAGGTCCACGGATCCTCCAGCACCTTGCTATCGAGCGGTCGCCCCTCGGTCTCCCCGACGGAGGCCAGGGGACGGATCGCCAGCCGCGATGGCATTCAATCACTTACCAGCAGCCATGCACGACGCCTTGGGACCATTGTCCGTCACGCCAGTGACACACTCGGTGCCGATGGCCAAGAATCACCGTCCCGGACGACCACCCGAGAGTGGGGGCTCGCGCCCCTCTCCCGCCATGATCCTCGACCGGCTCGCCGCGGGGGCGGGCCGGGCCGCGCGCATCACTCATACGGAGCACTTGCCCCCGCGATCGGGAACCCATGCCATCTGGCCGGATCGCATCCGGCCAGAAGTGATCTCGGCGATCGAAAAGGCCGGGATCGCCCATCCGTGGGCCCATCAGGCGGCCGCGGCGGAACACGCGCTGGACGGCGAGTCGGTCGTAATCGCCACCGGCACGGCCTCCGGGAAGTCCCTCGCGTACCTCGCACCGGTCCTCAGCACCCTCCTGGACGGCTCGGAGGCCCCCAACGGCCGCGGGGCCACCGCCCTGTACCTCGCCCCCACCAAGGCCCTGGCAGCCGACCAGCGGCGCTCGGTGAAGGCGCTCGCGACCCCGCTCGGCAACGCCGTCAGGCCCGCGGTCTACGACGGTGACACCCCCGTCGAGGAACGCGAATGGGTGCGGCAGTACGCGAACTACGTCCTGACCAACCCCGACATGCTGCACCGCGGAATACTGCCTTCCCACCCCCGCTGGGCGTCCTTCCTGCGCGCCCTGCGGTACGTCGTGATCGACGAGTGCCACACCTACCGGGGCGTCTTCGGCTCCCACGTCGCCCAGGTCCTGCGCCGTCTACGCCGTCTGTGCGCCCGCTACGGGGCCGATCCGGTCTTCCTGCTCGCCTCGGCCACGGCGGCCGATCCCGCGGTCGCAGCCGGGCGTCTGACGGGTCTGCCGGTCCGGGAGGTGTCCGACGACGCCTCCCCGCGCGGCGAGCTGGTCTTCGCCCTGTGGGAGCCCCCGCTGACCGACCTGCACGGCGAGAAGGGCGCACCCGTTCGCCGTACCGCGACGGCCGAGACCGCCGACCTCCTCACCGACCTGACCCTCCAGGGCGTCCGCTCGGTCGCCTTCGTACGCTCCCGGCGTGGCGCGGAGCTGATCTCGATGATCGCCAAGGAGCGCCTCGCGGAGGTCGACCGCTCGCTGCCGAATCGGGTCGCCGCCTACCGCGGGGGCTACCTCCCCGAGGAGCGCAGGGCCCTGGAGCGGGCGCTGCACTCCGGCGAGCTGCTCGGTCTGGCGGCCACCACCGCCCTGGAACTGGGCATCGACGTCTCCGGCCTCGGCGCGGTCGTCATCTCCGGCTACCCGGGCACCCGGGCGTCCCTCTGGCAGCAGGCGGGCCGGGCCGGCCGCTCGGGGCAGGGCGCCCTGGCCGTTCTCGTGGCCCGGGACGACCCGCTGGACACGTACCTGGTGCATCACCCCGAGGCCCTGTTCCAGCAGCCCGTCGAGTCGACGGTGCTGGACCCGGACAACCCCTACGTCCTCGCCCCCCACCTCTGCGCCGCGGCCGCCGAGCTGCCCCTGACCGCGCCCGACATCGCCCTCTTCGGCCCGGCCGTGCCCGAGCTGCTGCCGCAGCTGGAGGCGGCGAAGCTGCTGCGCAGACGGGCGTCGGGCTGGCACTGGACGCGCCGCGAGCGGGCCGCCGACCTGGCCGACATCCGGGGCGGGGGCGGCCGCCCCGTCCAGATCGTCGAGGAGGGCACCGGCCGCCTGCTGGGCACCGTCGACGAGGCCGCCGCCCACACCGCCGTCCACGAGGGGGCCGTCCATCTCCACCAGGGCCGCACCCACCTCGTCCGGAGACTGGACCTGGAGGACTCCGTGGCCCTGGTCGAACAGGCCGACCCGCCGTACTCGACGGTCGCCCGCGACACCACGGCGATCACCGTCCTGAAGACCGACACCGAAATCCCCTGGGGCCAGGGACGGCTCTGCTACGGCTCCGTCGAGGTCACCAACCAGGTCGTCTCGTTCCTCCGCCGGAAGCTGATCACCGGGGAAGTCCTGGGCGAGACGAAGCTCGACCTGCCGCCCCGCACCCTGCGCACCCGCGCCGTGTGGTGGACGGTCACGGAGGACCAGCTCGACGCGGCCCGCGTCAACCCGGAGATCCTCGGCGGCGCACTGCACGCGGCCGAGCACGCGTCGATCGGCCTGCTGCCGCTCTTCGCCACCTGCGACCGCTGGGACATCGGCGGCGTGTCCGTACCGCTGCACCCCGACACCCTGCTGCCGACGGTCTTCGTCTACGACGGCCACCCAGGAGGAGCCGGATTCGCCGAGCGGGCCTTCCACACCGCCCGTACGTGGCTGACGGCGACCCGGGAGGCCATCGCGTCCTGCGAGTGCGAGGCGGGCTGCCCCTCCTGTATCCAGTCCCCCAAGTGCGGCAACGGCAACGAGCCCCTGCACAAACGCGGAGCCGTACGCCTGCTCACCGAACTCCTCAGGGCCGCACCCCCGGAACCTGACGAACCGGCATAGCCCGGCCATCGGCCGGAGATCCGGCCCCAGGACCGACGGGAGGGCCGGCCCGTGCCCTGACAGCGGGCAGGTAGGGCCCGAATCCCGAGCGGGCGGTCACATCCGCGATCTCCCCGTGCACCACGCAGCGAACGAGCACGGCCCCCTGGGCCAGGGCCACTCGCCGGGCCGTCCCACACGCGGCCACCGTCCCTTCCAGCGCCCGGTCCGCGGCCGCGAGGGCGGCCATATCCGCGGCCCCGCCCGCCCGGTGACGGGCAGCCACGGCCTGCCCCAGCGCGAGCACCACGGCGAACACGGTGCAGAGCCCTGCCACGGTGACAGCCACCCACACCGTCGCCACACCTCGGTCCGCACCGAGCCCCGCATGCTGGTTCGCGATCCGGCGTGCGATCCGGCCCCCGAGCCGGTTCGCGATCCGGGTCGCGATCCGGGTCGCGATCCGGGCCCCGCGCCAGGCTGCGATTCGATCCGTCCGCCGGCCCGGTCTCCGTTCCGCACCCCGCCCCATCCACCGGCCCATACCTCTGTCCTCGCTCTCGCTCTCGCCCTCGTCCTTCCCCCCGCCCGGACCCGGCCCGACCGCGGGGCCCTGCCCCCTACGACTCCCGCCCAGTGCCCCAGTGCCCGGCCCCAGGTCTTCGTTCCCCTCACCCTCACGGCCCGGAGCCCCCGACCGTGTCCTCCGCCAGGGCGGCCGTCTCGGCGCTCAACGTCAGGGCCAGCCCTCCCGGCCCCGGGGCCGGGGCCTCCACCCGGACACGCCACAGGTCCCCTGCCCGCCCCACCTCGACCCGGGCACCGTGGGGTGCCGCTTCGCGGACGGCTTCCCGTACCGCCGCCTCCGGCTCCGAGCGGGCCGCCGCCCGTGCCCCCGCCCGCGCCGCGTCCACACAGCGGATCTGGTCCGAGGCCGCCATCAACGCCCAGAGCAGCGCTGTGGTGAAGGCCACCAGCACCGGGATCACCACGGCCGCCTCCGCCGTCACAGCGCCCCGGTCGCCGCGCCCGCCGCCACGCATGGCCAGGCGCCCTTGCGGCCGCCGCCGCCCCCGGGGAAGGCCGCGGTCCACTGCCACGGGCTCCTTCCCCGGGCAGGGGCCCGGCGGGGTCTCAGAATTTCGCATCGAGCGCGTCCTCGACCAGCGACTGCAGCGCCGACAGCACCGGCCCGCTGTTCACCACCTTGTAGAGCACTGCCGCGAAGGCGCACGCGGCGATGGTCCCCACCGCGTACTCGGACGTGGTCATCCCCCGGTCGGACCGGCCGAGCCGCCCCGCCCACCGTGTGGCCCACCCCGCCCTCCGGCCCGGCACGCCCTCGGACAGCGGGCCTCCGCGCAGAACGTCGACGGTCCGGCCCCAGAACTTCGTTTCCATTTCATCCCCCGATGAGCATCGATGACGAGCGGGCGCCCGAAGGGAACACCCGTGAGTGACAGCGAAAATGAATGGCCGCCAGGTCGCGTCGGCCACGAAAGCCCGGCGGGCTCACCAGCCCGGCAGGCTCACCGGCCCACGCAGCCTCACCGGCCCGGACGGCCGGTCGCGAGCAGGTCGCCGGCCAGGCCGATGATCACCGGCGCCACCCCGACCGACAGGAAGGCGGGGAGGAAGCAGAGGCCGACCGGCGCCGTGATCAGCACCCCGGCCCGTTGCGCCCGCGCCAACGCCGCAGCGGCTCGCTCGGCGCGCATTGACTCGGCCAGCCTGGCAACCGGCTCGGCCGCCGGAGCCCCCGTCGAACCCGCCCGGTGCAGACAGCGGGCCAGCGGGCCGGCGCCCGGTATCTCCCCGAACCGACCCCATGCTTCGGCCGGGTCGCCGCCGAGGCGGATCTCCGCGGCCGTACGGGCGAGCCGATCACCGACCGGGCCGCCGATGGATTCGCCCACCTCCGCGGCCGCCTCCCGCGGACCTGCCCCGACCGCGATGCAGGCCGCCAGCAGATCCGCGGCCAGCGGAAGCTGCCCGGCGATCACGGCCCGCTCCCGATGCGTGCCGCCCCGACGAGCGACGGGCCGGTTTCGCCGCCACCGCCACAGCCCGTACGCCGCGGCCGAACCGACCGCGCAGCCCATCGCACCGCCGACCAGAATCCATCCGGCCAGCCAGGCCCCGGCCGGGGCCGCCCACCACCGGGCGGACTCGGAGAGACCCGAACCACCGCTCACCCGGAACGGTGCGACCAGCCGGCTCCCCCTGCCGGGTCGTGCCGCGACGACCGTCCCCAACAGCAGCGCCCCCCGCCCGCGCACCGCTCGTTCCCGGAATCCGGCGGCGATCACGGCTGCCAGCTGCACCGCCATGCCCAGCACCGCCGCCGGCATCCCCAGGCTGTGGAGAACTCCTCCGTCCGTCACGTTCACGCCGCCTCCCCTCCGCGCACGATCCGGCAGGCCCAGTACAGCCCGGCCGCCTCCAGGAACACCCCGACAGCCAGGCAGGCCATACCGCCCGGGGTGTGCAGCAGTACACGCAGGGGTTCGGCTCCGAGTGCCGCTCCCAGCCCCAGACCCGCAAGCGGGAGCAGTGCCAGAACCACGACCGTCGACCACGCTCCCGCCAGTTGAGCACGTAGCTCCTCCCGTCTGCGCCGGTCCTCCCGCAGCGCCGCCTCCAGGCGCTCCAGCCCGGTCGCCAGCCCGGCCCCGCCGTCCACGGCCACGCGCCAGCACGCGGCCATCCCGGACAGGCCCCCCAGCCCCGGGCCCTCCGCCGCCTGCCGCAGCGCCGCCGGCACATCGCCGCCGAACCGCGCCGCCGCCAGCACCGCGGCCTCCGCCTCCCCCAGCCGACCGCCTGAAGTGGGCGACGCCCATGAGCCGGCCTCCGCCGGACCTTCGCGCAGCGCGACCAGCAACGCCTGTCCCGGCTCGCGACCGGCCCGCAGCTCCCCGACCACGGCTCCGCACAACGCCGCCACCGCGGTCGCGGCCCGCTCCGCCTCCCGCGCTCCTGCCCGCCTCCGCAACCACCGGCGCACCAACGGGACCGCCACTGCCCCCGCGACCAGCGGCAGCACCGAACCCCCCAGCACCGCCAGCAGCACCGCGACCGGAACGCACCACCACTCCCGACGCCCCCGGGCCGACTCCCCCACACGCCCCGGCGCCTTGAGCAGGTGTGGCCGCCATCGGCTCCATGGCCGACCCGACTCGGCGGGAGCGTCCACGAACAACACCCGCGCCCGCCGAACGCCCACGTCCCGCACCATCGCGAGCCACACCGCTGAACCCGCGCAGAGAGCCACCGCATGGGCCGCGTACGCGGACGTCGCCCCCGTCACAGCGCACCCCCGATCAGCGACCGCAGACGTTCCCATCCGCGCTCCGGGACGAATCCGCCGACGCCCCAGCTCAGGGCCGGAACCGTGAGGACCAGTCCTGCCGGGTCCCGCTCCAGGACGTGCACCTCGGCGACTCGCCGTTGCCCCTCACGGTCCCGCACGAGATGCACGACCACGGAGAGCGCGGCCGCCAACTGGCTGTGCAGCGCCACCCGGTCGAGTCCCGCCGCGGTGCCCAGAGCCTCCAGCCGGGCCGGAACATGCTCGGCGGCATTGGCGTGGACGGTGCCGCACCCCCCTTCGTGTCCGGTGTTCAGGGCGGCCAGCAACTGCGTGACCTCAGCTCCTCGCACCTCACCGACCACCAGCCGGTCGGGCCGCATGCGCAGTGCCTGCCGCACCAGATCCCGCAACGTCACCCGGCCCGCCCCCTCCTGATTGGCCGGACGGGACTCCAGGCGGACCACATGCGGATGGTCCGGCCGTAGCTCGGCGGAGTCCTCGGCGAGCACGATCCGCTCGTTCGGGCCGACCGCGCCCAGCAGACTGGCGAGGAGCGTCGTCTTGCCCGCCCCGGTGCCGCCGCTGATCACATAGGAGATCCGCGCTTCCACGAGCGCCCGCAGGATCCGGTCTCCGCCCGGCGGCACCGTGCCCGCGTCCACCAACTCCGCCAGCGAGAAGGCCCGTGGCCGCACCACGCGCAGGGAAAGGCAGGTCGAGCCGACGGACACCGGGGGCAGCACGGCGTGCATCCGTGTTCCGTCGGGTAGTCGTGCGTCCACCCACGGACGTGCGTCGTCGAGCCTTCTGCCCGCCACCGCGGCGAGACGCTGGGCCAGCCTCCGCACCGCCGCCGCGTCAGGGAAGGTGACGCCCGTCAGCTGGAGCCCACCGCCCCGGTCCACCCACACCCGGTCCGGCGCGGAGACCAGCACATCGGTCACCTCCGGATCCGTGAGCAACGGCTCCAGCACGCCCGTGCCGACGAGTTCGCCGCGCAACTCCGCCGCCGCCCCGAGCACCTCGGCATCCCCCAGCAACCGTCCCTGGGCCCTGAGAGCAGCGGCCACGCCGGCCGGGGTGGGAGCGGCACCGCTGCGTGCCAGCCGCTGGCGTACGGCGTCGAGCAGTTCGTCCGTCATGCCGCCCCTCCCCCGGGCAGGCCGGTCACGGAGCTTGCGTCACCGGCCGCCGCTGCCTGTTCCCAGAAGGACGAACAGAACCGGGCCAGCGGCCCCCGGGTGCCGGCCCCGGGCGGGGTACCGTCGTCCTGGGAGACCAGGAGTCCCGATTCCAAGGGGAGTTCGCCGACGAGCGGGAGGCCGATGGCCCGGGCGACCCATCGCCCGTCCAGCCCTGACGCGTACGGCCCCCGGGGCACCACCCGCAGGTCGTCCAGCACCATTCCGGCCGTGGCCGCGACGCGCCTGGCCGCTGCTACCGCGCGCAGTTCGCCCGGCACCACGAGCAGGCCGAGATCGAGTTGGGCCAGTGCTTCGGCGACTGACTCGTCGACCCGGCGCGGAAGGTCCACGACCACCACCCCGCCGAGTCGTCGCGCGGCGGCCAGCACCGCGCGCATCGCCTGCGGCGGGATCACCACCTCGTCGTCCCGACCCCAGCTCAGCACCCGCAACCCGTGAAGGGCGGGCAGCGAGTCCTCAAGGGCTCCGACCCCGAGACGGCCCTTCGACTGCGCGAAATCCGGCCACCGCAAGCCTTCGGCCCGTTCGCCGCCGAGCAGGACGTCGATCCCGCCCCCCAACGGGTCGGCGTCGATCAGCATCGTCCGCCTACCGGACGTCGCCGCACTCACGGCAAGGGCGCAGGCCAGCGTCGATGCGCCGGAGCCGCCCCGGCCGCCCATCACACCGACCGTGAAAGCGGGCCGCCCAACGCCTTCGGCGGCGTTGGCGATCTGATCGACGAGCCAGGCCTCGGAATCGGGCAGGCGCAGCACATATTCGGCCCCGATCTCCACCGCCCGCCGCCACACGTCGGGGTCGTCCTGGTCCCGGCCCACCAGCATCACCCCCTTCCTGCGGCCGGCGCCGCGGCAACGCGCGGCCGCGTCGTCTCCCAAGAGCACCATCGGAGCCCGCTCCCAGCCGCCCCGGCGCCCGGGCGGCGCGTGATGAACTTCCGCCTCGGCTCCGGCCGCCGCGCACAGCCGCAGCAGGTCGTCGAGCAGTTCCACGTCCTCCGTCACGATCAGCGGGCCTCCGCGCCGCCCCCCATCGACCGCCGTTCCTTCTCCCGCGATGGATCCAGCCACGATCTCCGCCCCCTTCTCACTGCCCCTCAGTGCGGTTCGCGGTGTTCTCGGAGCGTTCCGAGATGCGCGATTCCGGCACCCGCGGACTTCGCGGGTGGAATCAACGTGCAGCACCTCGGAAAATCATGTGGATCTTGATGAAAAACTGTGGACAACTTCGAGGCTGTGAATAACTTCGTAACCCGAACCAGCGACTTCCGGAGCGCAGCCCTCTGGCTACACACTGTGACGAGACGAGTCGCACGACACCCGACTCGCACAATCAGGCCGACGGGCGGCCAGACGGGAGGCTCAGGTGGTTCCCACCCCTAAAACGCGTCCGGACATGCGACGACCCCCGCCGGGGGGGAGAGCGGGGGTCGTCCCCACGGCCGACTCGGGGGGGGAGGAGCCGGACCGGGTTGGCACGGTCGCGAACGATCCGTGACTTCCATGGTGTACCCGAGGGCCTTCTCAGGCAAACCCACGCGCCGGAGTTTACGCCGAATGGTGGGCCCCTATGCTCAGCGTTGTGGAAAACTGCTTCTCGCCGCGCACAGCAGCCTTCTTTGACCTGGACAAGACGGTCATTGCGAAGTCTTCGACGCTGACCTTCAGCAAGTCCTTCTACCAAGGCGGACTGATCAACCGCCGCGCTGTACTGCGCACCGCGTACGCACAGTTTGTGTTCCTCGCCGGGGGCGCAGATCACGACCAGATGGAGCGGATGCGTGAATATCTCTCCGCCCTCTGCAAGGGGTGGAACGTCCAGCAGGTCAAGGAGATCGTCGCCGAGACCCTGCACGACCTGATCGACCCGATCATCTACGACGAGGCCGCCACCCTCATCGAAGAGCACCACACGGCAGGGCGCGATGTGGTCATCGTTTCGACCTCGGGCGCCGAAGTCGTCGAGCCCATCGGCGAATTGCTCGGCGCCGACCGCGTCGTCGCCACGCGCATGGTCGTCGGTGACGACGGGTGTTTCACGGGTGAGGTCGAGTACTACGCCTACGGACCGACCAAGGCCGAGGCCGTGAAGGCGCTCGCGGTCTCGGAGGGGTACGACCTTTCGCGCTGCTACGCCTACAGCGACTCGGCGACCGATGTACCGATGTTGGAGTCGGTCGGCTACCCGCACGCGGTCAATCCCGACCGCGCGCTGCGCCGCGAAGCGACCCTTCGCGAGTGGCCGATTCTCGTCTTCAACCGCCCGGTCCGACTCAAACAGCGACTGCCGGCCTTCTCGATGCCTCCCCGCCCCGCTCTCGTGGCGGCGGCCGCGGTCGGCGCGGCGGCCGTCACCGCCGGACTGGTCTGGTACGCCAGTCGTCGGCGCGCCGCCGGCGTCACTCTGCCCGGGTGAGACGGGGCGGGGCTCAGCGAGGTGAGCAGGGCCGCTCCACCGGAGTGACACCTGGCCCGATTCGCCCTTGATTGAACCTAAAAGTAAAGAAGCAGGGCCAGGGGTATCCCTTCCCCTGGTCCTGGAGTACAAAGGATTTAACGGCCCGCGAGACCAAGGACATCCGCGAGGATGACCTGCAACGCAGAACGGCCCCTCGGACCGCGCACGAAAGCCGAGCACCCACGCGACGTCGACCCGTCGATTACGGGCCAGCCGCACCAGGTGACGGGCAAAGCACCCGACCTGATGGGCAAACTACGAGGACGCTTGGTAACTGGGCGGACGTGCCAGCGGCGGTACCGCACATCGGTGCCGCCGCACCCCCGCCCGGGGCCATCACCCCACAGCCGCCCGGAAGTCGACCTTCACCCGGCGGTCCCCTCCGCACCATTCGCGCCCTCCGACGCTGTCCTGCCGGATCGGGCTCTCGGGCCGTTTCCGCCCCGAGACACGTCGAGCATGGAGACCACATCCCCTCGATGCCGCGTCGACCCCGGGTCGGCATCAGGCGCCCGGCGCGGCATCAGGCACCGGGGCAGCGGCAGGCACCGGCGCCGCATCAGGCACCGGGGCAGCGGCAGGCACCGGCGCCGCATCAGGCACCGGGGCAGCGGCAGGGCTCGTCAGGCGGCGCCACGCTGAAGCGCCTCGCACACCGCGGTCGACTCGCGCACGCCCAGCTCGACGGAGCGCCCGCAGTGGGTGATCCAGGCGGCCATACCCTCCGGGGTTCCGGCCGTATAGCCCTCGAACGCCGCGACATAGGCCGCCCGGCCCTGCTCCGCGTGTCCCACCTCGGCCGGGCAGATCGACTTCGGGTCAAGACCGCTGCCGATCAGCACGATGCGCTCCGCGGTCCGGGCCACCAGACCGTTGTGCGAGCCGAACGGACGCAGCGCCAGTAGCTCGCCGTGCACCACGGCGGCCGTGACCAGCGCGGGGGCGCTGCCACCCGCCATGATCAGCCGCGAGAGCCCTTCGAGCCGTCCGGCGACCTCCCCGGCCCCGGGAACAGGTGCCTCGATCAGCGGCTCGTCGACGGATTCACCCGCCAGCCGAGGACGCCCCACCACCGCGTCGTCGGGAGTCGCGCCGCCGGCCGCCACCAGATGCAACCGAGCCAGCACCCGTAGGGGTGACTGTCGCCAGATGGAAAGGAGTTGCCCAGCCTCCGCGGTGAGCCTCAGCGCGGCGCCGACCATGCGCGCCTCGTCCTCACCGCTGAAGTCGGTACGCCGACGCACCTCCTCGAGGTTCCAGTCGGCACCGGCCAGCGCGGCCGAACCACGAGAACCCCGCAGTGCGGCTTCGGCTGTGACCTCATTACTGCGGCGCCGCATGACGCGATGGCCGTAGACCCGGTCGACGGCCTTGCGCACGGAGTCCACGGCATCAGCAACGCCGGGCAGGGAACCGAGCGCGGCGAGCGGGTCAGAGGCAGTCGTACTCATAAGTAGCGAGGCTACGCGCCCACTCCACCCACACCACCCCCAAGTGGCCTTCTTCACGAACAGTGACAGCACACCGCAACAGAGCAGCTACCCTAGGTGAACATGAAGATCGCTTTCGTCGGGAAGGGCGGCAGCGGAAAGACCACGCTGTCCTCGCTCTTCATCCGCCACCTCGCCGCCAACGAAGCCCACGTCATCGCCGTGGACGCCGATATCAACCAGCACCTGGGCGCCGCTCTCGGCCTGGACGAGGCAGAGGCCGCCGCGCTGCCCGCCATGGGGGCGCACCTCCCGCTCATCAAGGACTACCTGCGGGGCGCCAACCCCCGTATCGCCTCCGCCGAGACGATGATCAAGACGACTCCGCCCGGCGAGGGCTCCCGGCTGCTACGGGTCCGCGAGGACAACCCGATCTTCGCGGCCTGCGCGCGCCCGGTTCCGCTGGACGACGGGGGCGTCCGGCTGATGGCGACCGGGCCCTTCACGGAGTCCGATCTCGGAGTGGCCTGCTACCACTCCAAGGTCGGGGCCGTGGAGCTCTGCCTCAACCACCTGGTCGACGGCCCCGACGAGTACGTCGTGGTCGATATGACGGCGGGCTCGGACTCGTTCGCCTCGGGTATGTTCACGCGCTTCGACATGACGTTCCTGGTCGCGGAGCCGACCCGTAAGGGGGTGTCCGTCTATCGCCAGTACAAGGAGTACGCACGCGACTTCGGCGTCGCCCTCAAGGTCGTCGGGAACAAGGTGCAGGGCCCGGACGACCTGGAGTTCCTGCGTGCGGAGGTAGGCGACGACCTGCTGATCGGGATCGGCCACTCCGACTGGGTACGGTCGATGGAGAAGGGCCGGCCGTCCAGGTTCGAGCTGTTGGAGGCCGACAATCGGATGGCTCTGCAGACACTGCAGGACGCCGCCGAGGACTCGTACGGGTCGCGTGACTGGGAGCGCTACACACGACAGATGGTGCACTTCCACCTGAAGAACGCCGAGAGCTGGGGCAACGAGAAGACCGGCGCCGACCTGGCCGCCCAGGTCGACCCCGCCTTCGTGCTCGACGAACGCCACGCAGGAGCGGGCGTGACCGCACCCGCCTGACTCATCGCACGGGGCCCCCTCGTTAGCCGCTTTCGACGGTCCCCTCGTCGGCCGCCTCTCTCGTCGCTCCCCTCGGCGGCCGCCTTTCGGTGGCCGACGAGGGGGCGAACGATGCGGCGCGCGCGATCGGCCGATGCTTCGGCCGGCGTTCCCTCGGTGCTTCAGCCAGTCGCTCCGGCGGGAGCCGAACCCTCGTCACCCTGATCCGAGGCAGTGCCCGGAGCCTGATCCGGGGCCTCGCCAGCATCCCCGCCCGGTGCCTGGTCCGGTGCCTGGTCCCGGGCCTCTCCGGCGCCCTCGGCAGGGGCCTGGTCCTTACTCTCACCCTCGCCCTTCCCCTTCCCCTTACCCTCGCCCTGGTCCTCGCCCTCGCCCTGGTCCTTGCCCTTGCCCTGGTCCTTGCCCTTGCCCTGGTCCTCACCCTTGTCCGCGGGTTGCGCGGCGGCCTGTTGGGCGCCGAGGTAGGACGACCAGCCCGTCTTGGGCGCCTCGCCGACGCCGAGCGTGGTGAGCTTGGCCAGCGTCTTCGGGTCCTGTGCGTCCAGCCAGTCGGCGAGCTGGCGGAAGGACACGCAGCGCACGCCCTCCTTGGTGCACACCTGCGCGATGGTCTCCTCGATGGCGCGCATGTAGGTGCCGCCGTTCCAGGACTCGAAGTGGTTGCCGATGATCAGAGGCGCCCGGTTGCCGTTGTACGAGCGGTCGAAGGCCTGAAGCAGCCCGTCCCGCATCTGGTTGCCCCAGTACTCGTGCTGGGAGGGGTCCCCCTGGGTGGCCGTACCGGACTGGTTGACCATGAAGTTGTAGTCCATCGAGAGAGTCTCGAAGGCGCGGCCCGGCATCGGAACGAGCTGGAGCGGGATGTCCCAGACCCCGTCCTTCTTCTTGGGCCACACCTGGTTGCCGACGCCGCTGGAGTCGTAGCGGAAGCCCATGGTCCGGGCGGCGGCGACCATGTTCTTCTGGCCTTCCAGGCAAGGGGTGCGGGCGCCGACCAGTTCCTTGTCGTAGTCGAAGGGGAGCGGGTCCTCGCCCTTCAGCTCCGGAGTGTTGGTCTTCCAGCCCTTGACGAAAGCTTTCGCCTGACTGATCTCGCTCTTCCACTCATCGACGGACCAGGTCCCGACCCCGCCGTCCTTGCCACAGAAGTGGCCGTTGAAGTGGGTGCCGATCTCGTTGCCTTCCAGCCACGCGGCACGCACCTCATTGAGGGTGTCGCGGATGCCCTCGGTGTCGTTGAAGCCGATGTCGGAACGGCCCGGCGCGTGCTGGGGCGGGTTGTAGAGGTCCTTCTTCTCCTCCGGCAGCAGGTACACGCCGCTGAGGAAGTACGTCATCTTGGTGTTGTACTTTTTGGCCACGCCGCGGAAGTGCGAGAAGAGCTTCTGGCTGTCCTCTCCGGCGCCGTCCCAGGAGAAGACCACGAACTGGGGAGGCTTCTCGCCGGGCGCCAGGCGTTCGACGGCCGGCATCTTCGGCTGGGCACCGGTGAAGGCGGTGGACCCGTCCCCGATGAGCTTGACCGCGTTCTTCGGGGCGGCGGCCGGGGGGTTCTCCTTGGCGCCGTGGGCGCCCTTCTCCGTGCCGGCTCCGGCGCCCCCTGACGCGGACCCCCCGGATCCGGCTCCGGAACAGCCCGCGAGCACGGCGACCAAGGCCGTGGACATGACGCCCAAGGCGATCCTCTTCGTGGCGGCCATCATCCGCCCACCCTCTTCCTTGCAGGTTATTTGCGTTGAAGTGCCGACACGGCGCGGCCAAATTCGCACACGGTTCCGCACAGGAAGGACGACATACCGAATGAAAAGATGCCTATTCACTACTAAGGGTCATCAACTAGCCCACATGCCTCCGGTCTGAACCGGACGCGCCCCGGGCCCGTGCAACCGTGCGACCCCGTTCCGGGTCGCCCCCGCCACACCCGCCACACGCGACCGAGACGCCCGACCGACATGCCCGACCGACACACCCGACCGGCACGCCTCGAAACGCCCCGGCGGGGCCGGAACTGCCGCGCGCCACGCGTCGCGCGGAGGCCCTCGACCGCGGAGCGGGATCATGGCTCCATACACGAAGACACAGGTCTAAACCAATTCCCGGCAGGCCCTTGTCACCTGGCCCCGCGCCTGATGAGCTATGCCCCGGGACACAACGGACACCCTGGGACTGGGAGAAGTCGTGAGTAACGAGAGCCTGGCCAATCTGCTTCGGGAAGAGCGGAAATTCGCTCCACCTGCTGAGCTGGCCGCCAACGCCAACGTCACCGCAGAGGCGTACGAGCAGGCCGACGCGGACCGGCTGGGCTTCTGGGCCGAGCAGGCCCGCCGTCTGACGTGGGCCACCGAGCCGACCGAGACCCTCGACTGGAGCAACCCGCCCTTCGCGAAGTGGTTCGCGGACGGCAAGCTGAACGTCGCGTACAACTGCGTGGACCGCCACGTCGAGGCGGGCAACGGCGACCGGGTCGCCATCCACTTCGAGGGCGAGCCGGGCGACAGCCGGGCCATCACCTACGCGGAGCTGAAGGACGAGGTCTCCCGCGCCGCCAACGCCCTGACCGAACTGGGCGTCGGCAAGGGCGACCGGGTCGCCGTCTACCTGCCGATGATCCCCGAGGCCGCCATCGCGATGCTGGCCTGCGCCCGCATCGGCGCCGCGCACTCCGTGGTCTTCGGCGGCTTCTCGGCCGACGCCATCGCCGCCCGCATCAAGGACGCGGACGCCAAGGTCGTCATCACGGCCGACGGCGGCTACCGCCGCGGCAAGCCGACCGCGCTCAAGCCCGCGGTCGACGACGCCGTCTCGCGGTTCGAGAACGTCGAGCACGTCCTCGTCGTCCGCCGCACCGGCCAGGACACCGCGTGGACCGAGGGCCGCGACGTCTGGTGGCACGAGATCACCGCCCGGCAGTCCGCCGAGCACACCCCCGAGGCCTTCGAGGCGGAGCAGCCGCTCTTCATCCTCTACACCTCGGGCACCACGGGTAAGCCGAAGGGCATCCTGCACACCTCCGGCGGCTACCTCACCCAGGCGTCGTACACGCACAACGCGGTCTTCGACCTCAAGCCGGAGTCCGACGTCTACTGGTGCACCGCCGACATCGGCTGGGTGACCGGGCACTCGTACATCGTCTACGGGCCGCTGGCCAACGGTGCGACGCAGGTCATGTACGAGGGCACCCCGGACACCCCGCACCAGGGCCGGTTCTGGGAGATCGTGCAGAAGTACGGCGTCACGATCCTCTACACCGCCCCCACGGCGATCCGTACGTTCATGAAGTGGGGCGACGACATCCCCGCGAAGTTCGACCTGAGCAGCCTCCGCGTCCTGGGTTCGGTCGGTGAGCCGATCAACCCCGAGGCGTGGATGTGGTACCGGAAGAACATCGGCGCCGACAAGTGCCCCATCGTGGACACCTGGTGGCAGACCGAGACCGGCGCGATGATGATCTCGCCGCTGCCCGGTGTGACGGAGACCAAGCCGGGAAGCGCCCAGCGCGCGCTGCCGGGCATCGCCGCCACCGTCGTGGACGACGACGCCAACGAGGTGCCGGACGGCGGGGGCGGCTACCTCGTCCTCACCGAGCCGTGGCCCTCCATGCTCCGCACCATCTGGGGTGACGACCAGCGGTTCATCGACACCTACTGGTCGCGTTTCGAGGGCAAGTACTTCGCGGGCGACGGTGCGAAGAAGGACGAGGACGGCGACATCTGGCTGCTCGGCCGGGTCGACGACGTCATGCTCGTCTCCGGGCACAACATCTCCACCACCGAGGTCGAGTCCGCCCTCGTCTCCCACCCGTCGGTCGCCGAGGCCGCCGTGGTCGGCGCGACGGACGAGACGACCGGCCAGGCCATCGTGGCGTTCGTGATCCTGCGCGGCACTGCCACCGCCTCCGACGAACTGGTCGCCGACCTGCGCAACCACGTCGGCACGACCCTCGGCCCGATCGCCAAGCCCAAGCGGGTCCTGCCGGTCGCCGAGCTGCCCAAGACCCGCTCCGGCAAGATCATGCGCCGCCTCCTCCGCGATGTAGCCGAGAACCGCGAACTGGGCGACGTCACCACGCTGACCGACTCCTCCGTGATGGACCTGATCACCACCCAGCTGCCGTCCTCCTCGTCCGAGGACTAGGACCGAGAGCACAGAACAGAGCGGGCACAGTACAGAGCAGGCACAGAGCAGGCACCGTACAGAGCCGGCACCGTGCAGGCACCGTACAGAGTCGGCACCGTACAGACACAGGGCTACGGAGTACGGCTCCGATGGGCATCCGGCAACGCGCCGGGTGCCCATCGGGCATTTAGCCTGAAGATCACCCAATGCGGTTAATACGGTCCCGCTCTTCACGCCCCCGGTAGAGTGGGCGCTTCACCACAACTGCAGAGAACATCTCCACAGGGGCGCCGGGAAGTCTGGTCGGCATGTCCATCAGCCATGCCCTCATGCCGCCCCTGACCTGGAGGTCCTCTCGTGGCACCGCCCAACCCGCCCGCTCCGCCCGCCCCGCCCCGGCGCCCGCTGCTCGGCCGGCTCTCCCTCACCGAGCGGAACTACGTTGCGGAAGCTCTCCGCACCGAGACGGTCGGCGGAGTGCTCCTGCTGGCCGCGGCGGTCGCCGCGCTCGTCTGGGCCAACGCCTTCGGCGACTCGTACGAAGCGGTCAGCAAGTTCCACTTCGGTATCGACGCCATCGGCCTGGACCTCTCCGTCGCGCACTGGGCGGCGGACGGGCTGCTCGCGGTCTTCTTCTTCGTCGCCGGCGTCGAGCTCAAGCGCGAACTGGTGGCGGGCGAACTCCGCGATCCGAAGGCCGCGGCCCTCCCGGTGGTGGCGGCCCTGTGCGGCATGGCCGTGCCCGCCCTCGTCTACTACTTCACCGTGGTCGTCGGCGGAGGCTCGACGAACGGCTGGGCCGTCCCCACCGCGACCGACATCGCCTTCGCGCTCGCCGTCCTCGCGGTGATCGGCACCTCGCTGCCGTCCGCGCTGCGGGCCTTCCTGCTGACCCTGGCCGTCGTCGACGACCTCTTCGCGATCCTGATCATCGCGGTGTTCTTCACCTCGGACCTGAACTTCCTGGCGCTCGGCGGGGCCGTCCTCGGCCTGGCCGTCTTCTACTTCCTCCTCCGCTTCGATGTCCGGGGCTGGTACGTCTACGTTCCGCTCGCCCTGGTCATCTGGGGCCTGATGTACAACAGCGGCATCCACGCCACCATCGCCGGGGTCGCGATGGGGCTGATGCTGCGCTGCACCCGTCGCGAGGGCGAGAAGCACTCCCCCGGCGAGCACATCGAACACCTGGTCCGCCCGCTGTCCGCCGGGATCGCCGTCCCGCTGTTCGCCCTGTTCTCGGCCGGGGTCGCGCTGAACGGTGAGGCGCTGGCCGGCGTCTTCACCCGGCCCGAAACGCTCGGCGTCGTCCTCGGTCTCGTCGTCGGCAAGACCGTCGGCATCTTCGGCGGCACCTACCTCGCCGCCCGCTTCACCAAGGCGGAGCTGAACAAGGACCTGGCCTGGGCGGATGTCCTGGCACTCGCCTCGCTCGCCGGCATCGGCTTCACCGTCTCACTGCTCATCGGGGAGCTGGCCTTCGAGGGCGACCCGGAGATGATCAACGAGATCAAGGCCGCCGTACTGCTCGGTTCGTTGATCGCGGCCCTGCTCGCCTGCGTACTGCTCAAACTCCGGGTACGCAGGTACAAGGAGCTGTACGAGGCCGAGGAGCTGGACGAGGACGAATCCGGGGTACCCGACGTCTACGAGCAGGATGATCCGGAATACCACCTGCGGATGGCCGCCATCCACGAGCGGAAGGCGGCAGAACACCGCCGTCTCGCCGAAGAGCGGGCGGGGGCAGCGCGCGACGAGCCGAACAGTCCGGCATGATCTGACATCGGACGTGTCGAAGACGGAGAGGGAGTCAGGGATGAGCGACCCCGGCAACTACGCGGGCAGTGCGGACCGCAGCATCGGGCAGCTGGTCGCCTCGGCGACGGCCGAGATGTCCGCGCTGGTGCACGACGAGATCGCCCTGGCCAAGGCGGAGGTACGGCAGGACGTCAAGCGCGGGGCGATCGGCAGCGCGGCGTTCATCGCCGCGGGCGTACTGCTGCTGTTCACGATGCCGATGCTGAGCTTCGCGGCCGCGTACTGGATCCACAGCTCGGGCCTGGGTCTGGCGTGGTGCTTCCTGATCGTGGCCGGCGCCTTCATTCTGCTGGCCGCCCTGATCGGGTTCATCGGTCTGCGGAAGTTCAAGAAGATCAAGCCGCCGGAGAAGTCCATCGCCTCCGCCAAGCAGACCGCCGCGGTCCTGCAGAAGGCCAAGCCGCACCCGCGCCCGTCGATCGCGGCCGACGCGATCATCGAGCGCTCCGGCAGCAGCCTGGCGAAGAAGAGCGTCGAGAGCGGCTCCGCAGAGGACGCCGGTAAGGGCAGGGCCGACGCTGTGGCACGCTCGTCCACATGACGGTTCCCGATTCCAGCGCATTCGGCCCGACGCGTCCGGTGGACCCGACGGGCCCGACGGGTCCGGCAGCCCCGGCCGAACCGGCCACCAGCTCCGCGGGCCGGGCCTCCGGTGGCCCGGTGCGCCTCGACGGCCCCTGGACCCACCGCGACGTGGCGGCCAACGGTGCGCGGTTCCACATCGCGGAGATGGGCGAGGGGCCGCTGGTGCTCCTGCTGCACGGCTTCCCGCAGTTCTGGTGGACCTGGCGCCACCAGCTGACCGCGCTCGCCGACGCGGGGTTCCGGGCGGTCGCGATGGACCTGCGCGGGGTGGGCGGCAGCGACCGCACACCACGCGGTTACGACCCCGCCAACCTGGCCCTCGACGTCACCGGGGTGATCCGCTCCCTGGGCGAGCCCGACGCGGCCCTGGTCGGCCACGACCTCGGCGGCTACCTCGCCTGGACGGCCGCGGTGATGCGGCCCAAGCTGGTCCGCCGGCTCGCCGTCTCCTCCATGCCGCACCCGCGCCGCTGGCGCTCGTCGATGCTGTCCGACTTCGCGCAGTCGCGGGCCGGTTCGTACGTCTGGGGCTTCCAGCGCCCGTGGCTTCCGGAGCGTCAGCTCCTCGCGGACGACGCGGCGCTGGTCGGGAGCCTCATCCAGGACTGGGCGGGCCCCCGCACCCCGGAGTTCCCCGACGAGGAGACCCTGGACGTCTACCGGCGTGCCATGAGCATCCCCTCCACCGCCCACTGCTCGATCGAGCCGTACCGCTGGATGGTGCGGTCGATGGCCCGTCCGGACGGGGTCCAGTTCAACCGGCGGATGAAGCGTCCGGTCCGGGTGCCCACCCTGCACCTGCACGGGTCGCTCGATCCGGCGGTCCGCACCCGTAGTTCGGCCGGGTCCGGCCAGTACGTCGAGGCGCCCTACCGGTGGCGACTTTTCGACGGTGTCGGGCACTTCCCGCACGAGGAGGATCCGATCGGCTTCTCCACCGAACTCATCAACTGGCTCAAGGACCCCGAGCCCGACCGATAGCCGCCCCGCCCGCCACGGGCACGCGTGTCCGACGAACAGCCAATTGCCCGCCGCATAGGCCAATTGGCTGACTCGCGCACGATTACCGACCTTGGGTCACGGGCAGACGTCGGGGTATGGGCTGGACGCACGACTTCACTGACGAAGCACGCAACCGCCGCTCCACCGCGTCAGCCGGTGTGAGCACTCATGAGGGGGGCGGCCCCCGGGGCCGGGTGCACGATGTGCATGACCTTCACCGTTCCCGCCTCGGGATTCCGCGCATCCTCCGCCGTCGGGCCCGCTGGGTCTCGGCACGGCTCCGACACCCCCGTAACTGACCCTCACCGGCTCGGCCGGGGCGGGCCCCAGGGGTGTCAGGCACCAGTGTCGGACACGCCCTAGAGGGCGCAGCCCTGGCTGTCGACCTGCTGGTTGGCCTCACGGCCGATCTCGATGTCCTCGCGGATCTCGTCGGCCGTCAGCGCGTAGCCGGTCTCCGGGTCGTCGAGCGACTTGGCGAACACCACTCCGTACACCTTTCCGTCCGGAGTGAGCAGCGGGCCACCCGAGTTGCCCTGGCGCACCGTCGCGTAGAGCGAGTACACATCGCGGCGCACCGTGCCCCGGTGGTAGATGTCCGGGCCGTCGGGGTCGATGCGGGCGCGGACGCGGGCCGAGCGCACGTCGTACGCGCCGTTCTCGGGGAAGCCCGCGACGATCGCGCTGTCGCCGGTCTCCGCGTCATCGTCCGGGCCGGTGAACTGCAGGGGCCTGGCCCGGAGATCGGGGACGTCCAGGACCGCGATGTCGCGCTGCCAGTCGTAGAGGACGACCTTCGCGTCGTACAGCCGGCCTTCGCCGCCGATCTGCACAGTGGGCTCCTCCACGCCGCCGACCACATGGGCGTTGGTCATCACCCGGCGCTCGGAGAAGACGAAGCCGGTGCCTTCGAGGACCTTGCCGCAACTCGGGGCGGTGCCCACGACCTTGACGATCGACTTCTTGGCGCGGGCGGCCACCGGGCTGCCCACGAGGGCCGGGTCCGGGGCCTTGACCTCGGTGATCGGCTCGTTGGCGAACGGGCTGAAGACCTGCGGGAAGCCGTTCTGCGCGAGGACGGAGGAGAAGTCCTGGAACCAGCTGGGCGCCTGCTTCGGCATCACCCGGTCGACCCCGAGCAGGACCGATGAGCTGCGGACCTCCTTGCCGAGGGTCGGCAGCGAGGTGCCCGCCAGCAGCAGGCCGATCATCCAGGCCACCAGCAGCATGGCCACCACATTGACCAGGGCGCCTCCGGTGGCGTCCAGGGCGCGCGCGGGCGACCACGTGATGTACCGGCGGAGCCGGTTGCCCAGATGGGTGGTGAAGGCCTGGCCGACCGAGGCGCAGACGATCACGATGACGACCGCGCCGATGGCGACGGCGGTGGAGACCTCGGCGTCCTCGGTCAACCGGTCCCAGATGACCGGCAGCAGGTAGACGGCGACGAGACCGCCCCCGAGGAAGCCGATCACCGACAGGATGCCGACGACGAAACCCTGGCGATAGCCGATGACCGCGAACCACACGGCAGCCAGCAGCAGCAGGATGTCCAGCACGTTCACCGTCTGTAGCCTCGCAGTTTCGTCACCTGGCCCGTCGGTGGTGACGGGGTCCGGGCCGGGCCCGGAACAGCGCAGCAGGACAGCCAGCGTGTCATGCGCGCCAGTCGAGCGGCACCTGTCTGGCCTTGTCCCAGGGGCGTTCCCATCCCGCGTAATGCATAATCCGGTCGATCACTCCGGCGGTGAAACCCCAGACCAGGGCCGATTCGACCAGGAACGCCGGGCCGCTGTGCCCGCTCGGGTGGATGGCCGTGGCCCGGTTCGCGGGGTCCGTGAGATCCGCCACGGGGACCGTGAAGACCCGGGCCGTCTCGGCCGGATCGACCACCCCGACCGGGCTGGGCGCGCGCCACCAGCCGAGCACGGGCGTCACGACGAAACCGCTGACCGGGATGTAGAGCCGGGGCAGCACACCGAAGAGCTGTACGCCCCGGGGGTCGAGCCCGGTCTCCTCCTCGGCCTCGCGCAGCGCCGCCCTCAGGGGCCCGGTGGTGGCCTGGTCGCCGTCCTCGGGATCCAGCGCGCCGCCGGGGAAGGACGGCTGCCCGGCGTGGGAGCGCAGGGTCCCGGAACGCTCCATCAGCAGCAGCTCGGGCCCGCGTTTCCCCTCGCCGAACAGGACCAGGACGGCGGACTGCCGGCCCGCCCCGCTCTCGGGCGGCAGGAAGCGGCTGAGCTGCTGCGGCTGGACGCTGCGCGCGGCCGCCGCGACGGGGTCGAGCCACGCGGGCAGGCCGTCCGTGGTGACGGCGACGGCCGGGTCGGGGGCACGGCTGCCACCGCTGTGACCCGGCCCCTCGGCGAGGTCGTTCCCGGCGTGCGTCGTGCCGTGTGTATGCGTGTGCGTGTGCGTGTGCGTCATGTGCGTGTGCGTCATAGGCACCCCCGTCGATTCACAACGCCTGTCGTCGGCCATTTCGTTCCGAGCCGTTCCGTCCTGAGGGGTGAAGGTGCGGGGGGCCGTGCGTGGGGCGTCGCCCTCACCCCGCCCCGAGCGCGGGCGCGGGCTTTCCCGGGTAGTCGGCGGGCGGGCTGAGCCGCTGGCCCGGATAGCCGCCCATCTCGTACTTGAGGAGCTTCCCGGCCTTCTCCGGATCGGTCTCGCCCTCTCCGTACGAAGGACAGAGCGGGGCGATGGGGCAGGCGCCGCAGGCAGGCCTGCGGGCGTGGCAGATCCGGCGGCCGTGGAACACCACCCGGTGCGAGAGCATCGTCCACTCGCTCTTGGGGAAGATCCCGGCGACGACCGCCTCGACCTTCACCGGGTCCTCCTCGTCGGTCCACTTCCAGCGCCGCACCAGACGCCCGAAGTGCGTGTCGACGGTGATGCCGGGGACGCCGAAGGCGTTGCCCAGGACCACGTTGGCGGTCTTGCGGCCGACGCCGGGCAGCTTCACCAGGTCCTCCAGGCGCCCCGGGACCTCGCCGCCGAACTCGTCCCGGAGGGCGGCCGAGAGGCCGAGCAGCGACTTGGTCTTCGCCCGGAAGAACCCGGTCGGCCGGATGATCTCCTCCATCTCCTCCGGCACCGCCGCCGCCATGTCCTCGGGGGTGGGGTAGGCGGCGAAGAGCGCCGGGGTGGTCTGGTTGACCCTCAGGTCCGTGGTCTGGGCGGAGAGGACCGTGGCCACGAGAAGCTCGAACGGGTTACGGAAGTCCAGCTCGGGATGGGCGTACGGATAGACCTCGGCGAGCTCGCGGTTGATCCGGCGGGCCCGGCGGACCATCGCGAGGTGCGACTCCGCCTTCGGCGCCTTGCGCTCCGAAGGCGCCTTGGCCGCCTTGGCCTTGGCCGCCGTACGCGCCGTGGCCGCCGTACGCGCCGTGGCCGCCTTGGCTTTTTTGTCGGATTTGCCAGATTCGCCGGGTTGGGCGGGCGTTGGCGATGACGACGACGATGACACTGCGGACCTCCTGGCCGACTTCCGGAGCGGCTCCCCCGGCTCTCCGGGGGATCCGCGCGCCCCTCCGAGGGAGCCATTCGCGGCATTCTCCGGGCGCGGCCAGGACTGTTCGCCCACAGCGGAATCGCCGCCCTTCGAGGCCGCGCCAGCCCCCTCGGCCTGCGCTCTCCCCGGCGTTCTGGACACCCGGCCAGCCTAGAGCCAGGCACCGACAACCACCGCCGTCACGGCATATCCACCCCCGATCGGCCCCCTGCCGTAGGGTCCGGCACGCCCGTGCGTCAAACTGGTTTGTGATTGATCGCACTGTTTTACCGTCCGGCATGATGGGGACCACGGTTCCCTGAACAGGCCGACAAGGAGAGAACTCGTGGACGACGTTCTGCGGCGCGCCCCGCTTTTCGCGGCGCTCGATGATGAGCAGGCCGCGGAGCTCCGCGCCTCGATGAGTGAGGTGACCCTCGCGCGCGGAGACGCGCTGTTCCACGAGGGCGACCAGGGAGACCGCCTGTACGTGGTCACCGAGGGCAAGGTGAAGCTCCACCGCACCTCGCCCGACGGGCGCGAGAACATGCTGGCCGTGCTCGGCCCCGGCGAGCTGATCGGGGAGCTGTCGCTCTTCGACCCGGGCCCCCGTACGGCGACCGCCTCCGCGCTGACCGAGGTCAAGCTCCTCGGCCTCGGCCACGGCGACCTGCAGCCCTGGCTGAACGCCCGGCCCGAGGTGGCCACCGCGCTGCTGCGCGCGGTCGCCCGTCGGCTGCGCAAGACCAACGACCAGATGTCCGACCTGGTCTTCTCCGATGTGCCGGGCCGTGTCGCCCGCGCCCTCCTGGATCTGTCGCGCCGCTTCGGCGTCCAGTCCGAGGAAGGCATCCACGTCGTGCACGACCTCACCCAGGAGGAGCTGGCCCAGCTGGTCGGCGCCTCCCGCGAGACGGTCAACAAGGCGCTCGCGGACTTCGCGGGCCGCGGCTGGCTGCGCCTGGAGGCCCGTGCGGTCATCCTGCTGGACGTGGAGCGGCTGGCGAAGCGTTCGCGCTGACCTCGTTTCCGTACGCGAAGGGCCCCGTCGGCCGGGCAGGTGTCGGAGTACGCACCGACCGGGGCGGCACGTACCGGAGTACGCACTCCGGTACGTCCGCCGGCGGGGCCCTTCGCCGCGCGGGCCCTTCGCCGCGCGGGCCCTTCGCCGCGCGGGGGCCCGATCAGTTCTGGATCAGCCCGTGCTCGGTCAGATACTCCAGCTGCGCCCGCACCGACAGCTCGGCGGCCGGCCACAGGGAGCGGTCCACGTCGGCGTACACCGTCGCCACCACCTCCGACGGCGTACGGTGCCCGGCCTCCACCGCCGTCTCCACCTGGGCGAGCCGGTGCGCGCGGTGGGCCAGGTAGAACTCCACCGCCCCCTGCGCGTCCTCCAGCACCGGGCCGTGGCCCGGCAGCACCGTGTGGACGCCGTCGTCGACCGTCAGCGACCGCAGCCGCCTGAGCGAGTCCAGGTAGTCGCCGAGCCGCCCGTCCGGGTGCGCGACCATCGTCGTGCCGCGGCCGAGGATCGTGTCGCCCGTCAGCACCGCCCGGTCGGCGGGCAGATGGAACGAGAGCGAGTCCGCCGTGTGCCCGGGCGTCGGCACGACCCGCAGCTCCAGGCCGCCCGTGGTGATCACGTCGCCCGCCGCCAGGCCCTCGTCGCCCAGCCGCAGCGCGGCGTCCAGGGCTCGCACCTTCGTCCCCGTCAGCTCCGCGAACCGCCCCGCGCCCTCAGCGTGGTCGGGGTGGCCATGGGTGAGCAGCGTGAGGCCCACGCGCCGCCCGGACCGCTCCACCGCCCCGATCACGGCCCGCAGGTGTACGTCGTCGAGCGGCCCGGGATCGATGACGACCGCGAGGTCGGAGCCGGGCTCGGCCACGATCCAGGTGTTCGTCCCGTCGAGCGTCATCGCGGACGGGTTGGGGGCGAGGATGTTGACCGTGCGGGTGGTCGCGGGGCCGGAGGCCACGGTTCCGCGCGGCTGTCCGGGCAGTGCTGCCGCGTCGCTCACGCTCTACCGCCCGCCGGGCCGGCCGCGGGTACGTGTTTGGTGAACTCGTCGTGCCCCGGCCAGCTCAGCACCAGTTCGCCGCCCTCCAGACGGGCCTGCGCGAGGACCGGGGCCATGTCCTGTCCGTCGGCCGCCCCGAGGGCCTCCGCGGCCGTCCTGTACGGCGCGAGGGCCCGCAGCGTGGTCACGGTGGGCGGCATCATCAGCAGCTCGCCCCGGTCGTAACGGCGGGCCGCGTCGGCGGGGGCGATCCACACGGTGCGGTCGGCCTCCGTGGAGACGTCCCGGGTGCGCTGCCCCTCGGGGAGCGCGGCGACGAAGAACCAGGTGTCGTACCGGCGCGGTTCGAACTCCGGCGTGATCCAGCGCGCCCAGGCGCCCAGCAGGTCCGAGCGCAGCACCAGGCCCCGCCGGTCCAGGAACTCCGCGAAGGACAGCTCCCGGGCGACCAGCGCCTCCCGGTCGGCCTCCCAGTCGTCCCCGGTCGTGTCGCCGACCACGGTGCCCGCGGTCGGCCCGGCGAGGAGGACACCCGCCTCCTCGAACGTCTCGCGCACCGCCGCGCAGACGACGGCCTGCGCCTCGGCGACCGTCGCCACGCCGAGCCGGGCGGCCCACTGCTCCAGCGGGGGCCCGGCCCACCCGATCAGCCGGTCGTCGTCGCGCGGATCGACCCCGCCACCCGGATAGGCGTACGCGCCCCCGGCGAAGGCCATGGAGGTCCGGCGGCGAAGCATGTGCACGACAGGGCCACCGGGCGCGCCGCCCGTCCCGCCCGGATCGCCGCCCGTCCCGCCCGCCTCGGGTCCGCCCGGATCGCGGAGCAGCATCACGGTGGCGGCCCGCCGGGGGGTCACGGCCGTCAGCTCACCGGCGGCGAGGGCCCGGATCCGGTCGGGCCATTCCGGGGGGTACCACTGACCTTGGGACATGGCCGGAGGCTATCCGGAACCGCGCCGATGTTCGAGGGTTCCCTGATCGTCGCGGTGACCCGACACGCCCCGTACCCGCCCGTCCTGCCCCGTACACGCCCGTCCCGCCTCGTACGCGCCGGCCATGCCACGAAACCGCCCGCACCACGCCCGTACACACCGGCCAAGCCCCGTACACGGACGATCCCGCCCGGTCGCGAGGACCGGACGGGATCGAAGGCAGAGCGCGAGGGGATTCTCAGGCGTCGTCGAGCTCCACCTGGACCTCGACCTCGACCGGTGCGTCCAGCGGCAGCACGGCGACGCCCACGGCGCTGCGGGCGTGCACGCCCTTGTCGCCGAGGACCGCGCCCAGCAGCTCGCTGGCTCCGTTGATCACGGCGGGCTGGCCGGTGAAGTCGGAGGCCGAGGCGACGAAACCCACGACCTTCACGACGCGCTTGATCCGGTCCAGATCGCCGACGACCGACTTCACGGCGGCCAGGGCGTTGAGCGCGCAGGTCTTCGCGAGCTCCTTCGCCTCGTCCGGCGTGACCTCGGCGCCGACCTTGCCGGTGACGGCGAGCTTGCCGTCCACCATCGGCAGCTGGCCCGAGGTGTACACGTACACCCCGGACCGTACGGCCGGCTGGTACGAGGCCAGCGGCGGCACGACGGCGGGCAGGGTCAGGCCGAGCTCGGCCAGCCGCGCCTCGACGGCGCCCGCCACTACGCCTTCTCCCGCTTCAGGTAGGCCACGAGCTGCTCGGGGTTGTTCGGGCCGGGAACGACCTGGACCAGCTCCCAGCCGTCCTCGCCCCAGGTGTCCAGAATCTGCTTGGTCGCGTGCACGAGAAGCGGCACGGTCGCGTATTCCCACTTGGTCATGGGCCCGACTGTAACGCCTGGCACGTCCGGTCCCTTGCGTAGCCCGGGGCCGGACTGGTTAGGCTCGAATACGTGAGCAGGTTCCAGGTCGTCAGCGGCAAGGGCGGCACCGGTAAGACCACGGTCGCCGCCGCCCTCGCGCTCGCCCTCGCGACCGAGGGCAGGCGCACCCTCCTCGTCGAGGTCGAGGGCAGACAGGGCATCGCCCAGCTCTTCGGTTCCGAGGCGCTCCCCTACGAGGAGCGCAAGATCGCCGTCGCGCCGGGCGGCGGCGAGGTGTACGCGCTGGCGATCGACGCCGAACGCGCGCTCCTCGACTACCTCCAGATGTTCTACAAGCTCGGCAGCGCCGGCCGGGCGCTGAAGAAGCTCGGCGCGATCGACTTCGCCACCACCATCGCGCCCGGCGTCCGGGACGTCCTGCTGACCGGCAAGGCGTGCGAAGCCGTACGCCGCAAGGACAAACAGGGCCGGTTCGTCTACGACCACGTGATCATGGACGCCCCGCCGACCGGCCGGATCACCCGCTTCCTGAACGTCAACGACGAGGTCGCCGGGCTGGCCCGGATCGGCCCCATACACAACCAGGCCCAGGCCGTGATGCGGGTCCTGAAGTCCCCGCAGACCGCGGTCCACCTGGTGACCCTCCTGGAGGAGATGCCGGTCCAGGAGACCGCGGACGGCATCGCCGAGCTGCGCGCCGCCGAACTGCCGGTGGGCAGCGTCTTCGTGAACATGGTCCGCCCGCATCTGCTCGACGAGGACGCCCTGCGCACCGCCGCGGGCGGCCGCCGCAAGGAGATCGCCAAAGCGCTGACCCGGGCCGGAGTGACCGGCTCCGCGGCGCTCGTACGGCCCCTGGTCGAGCAGGCGGCCGAGCACGCCGAGCGGGTCGGCCTGGAGCGGGAGCAGCGCGCGGTGCTGGCCGGCCTCGGCCTGCCGACGGCGGAGCTCCCGCTGATCGGCGACGGGGTGGACCTCGCCGCGCTGCACGACCTGGCCACGGAGCTCCGTAAGCAGGGCGCGGGGGAAGAGGGAGAGGCATGACGGCGAACACAGCCGGTGGGGGCCCGTCCGTGGCGGGGCTGGACACGGACGCGCTGCTGGACGACCCGGGCATCCGGATCGTCGTGTGCTGCGGCTCCGGCGGGGTCGGCAAGACCACGACCGCCGCCGCCCTGGGCGTACGGGCGGCCGAGCGCGGCCGTAAGGTCGTCGTCCTCACCATCGACCCGGCCCGCCGACTCGCCCAGTCCATGGGCATCGACCGGCTGGACAACGTGCCGAGGCGGGTCGACGGCATCGACGGCGAGGGCGAACTGCACGCCATGATGCTGGACATGAAGCGGACCTTCGACGAGACCGTCGAGGCGCACGCGGACGCCGAACGGGCCAGGGCGATCCTGGAGAACCCCTTCTACCAGTCCCTGTCGGCCGGGTTCGCCGGTACGCAGGAGTACATGGCGATGGAGAAGCTCGGGCAGCTGCGGGCACGCGACGAGTGGGACCTGATCATCGTCGACACCCCTCCCTCGCGCTCCGCGCTGGACTTCCTGGACGCGCCGAAGCGGCTCGGATCGTTCCTCGACGGGAAGTTCATCCGGCTGCTGATGGCGCCCGCGAAGGTGGGCGGCCGGGCCGGGATGAAGTTCCTCAATGTCGGCATGTCGATGATGAGCGGAACGCTGGGCAAGCTGCTCGGGGGTCAGTTCCTGCGGGACGTCCAGACGTTCGTCGCCGCGATGGACACCATGTTCGGCGGCTTCCGCAGCCGCGCGGACGCCACGTACAAGCTGCTCCAGGCGCCCGGCACGGCCTTCCTCGTGGTCGCGACCCCGGAACAGGACGCGCTGCGCGAGGCCGCCTACTTCGTGGAACGGCTGGCCGCCGAGGACATGCCGCTGGCCGGTCTGGTCCTCAACCGCGTGCACGGCAGCGAGGCTTCGCGGCTCTCCGCCGAGCAGGCACTGGCCGCCGCAGAAAATCTTGACGACACCCGCATTGTGGATCAGCGGGCCGGGAAAGCTGGCCTTGGTGACCAGGAAGCCCCCGACCCGGCGGTCACCGCTTCCGGACCGACCGAGCCGCCCCTCTCCCCCGAGGCCGGGCAGGCGTCCGGCCCCGAGCCCGCAGCCGAGCACCAGGACACGACGGAGAACGAGCAGCCCCACGAGAACATCGCGACATCCGCGAACACCCCTGACGACGCGACGAGCCCCGCAGACGCGCCCGGCTCCGCCGACGCGACCGCCGACGAGGCCGTGGGCGTGGGCGTCGAGGAACTGACGGCGGGTCTGCTGCGTCTGCACGCCGAGCGCATGCAGGTCGTCGCCCGCGAGCACCGCACCCGCGACCGCTTCACCGCGCTGCACCCCGAGGTGCCGGTGACGGCCGTGGCAGCGCTGCCCGGCGACGTACACGACCTGAACGGCCTCCGGGCCATCGGCGACCGCCTGGCGGACGGTTCCACCCCGCCCCCTGCCGGAGCGGCGTAGACCCCCTGCCCCCTGCCGGAGCGGCGTTACGCACCACCCACCGGGCCTGATGGCATACAGGCCGACTCGGCCGTGCCGACGCCTACCCGACGGCCGCGTACGTCTCGTGCAGCTCCTCGTCCTCCAGCCCGATGACCCCGGGCAGAACACCGGTGGACCGCTCGTACTCGCTGCGCGCGGTCTCCAGCAGTCGGCGCCAGGACGTGACGGTGGGCCGGCGCCGCAACAGTGCGCGGCGCTCCCTCTCCGTCATTCCACCCCACACGCCGAATTCGACGCGATGGTCGAGCGCATCGGCCAGGCACTCGGTCCGCACCGGACATCCGGTGCACACCGCCTTGGCCCTGTTCTGCGCTGCCCCTTGTACGAACAGTTCATCCGGATCGGTAGTGCGGCAGGCTGCCTGCGCACTCCAGTCGGTTACCCAGCCCATCCCGGCGCCGTCCTCTCCCGAATCGAGGCTCCCCCACGGCGGTAACGGCATATTCACCGCTGCCAGTTGAGGACGTTACGGAAGGTAGGGACAGCACAACACCCCCTTCGGGCCCAATCTTGAATGGTCCGAACGGACTATGCGTATGCGGCAGATCACCCAGGGGAGTGACCCGAGGACATGCGCGACTATCTCTGCGAAAAAGGGACAGTGCACTCAAGTTGCAAGGGACTTCTCGCGACATACGGGGCGATTTCGGGTGCGCCTCGATGGTCACGTGAAGAGCAATGCGGTTACTCATCCGCCGGGTGAAGAATGACCAGAAGATGCGCATGGGGTTGCAGGAGGCTTGATACGGAACCGGTCTGCTGTGACAGTTGGGAGCAGCTTAGGCCAAGGCCTCTCCGTCTGTCCGGCGAATGAGAACGTAGGCGGCCCGCGCCCGCGCGCCCTCGCGCCCGCGCCGCGAAGCCCGGCACGCTCTCACCGGAAGGCCGCGACAGGCTCCGTAAGGCAGGGGCCCGACGTGTTCGGATGTCACGGCGGGCCTGTCCGGACGTCACGGCCGCCCCCTTCGGGCGTTACGGCCGACTCGTCCGGGCGTTAGGGCCAACCCCTTCGGACACCACGGCGAACCCGTCCGGATGTCACGGTCCGGTACCCGAACGCTCCGAGAGGCCCTGCTCCTGCGACACGTTCATCACTACGGATTAGGCTGCCCCCTATGCCAAAGAAGCGCTCGGGCGGGGGTCTCACCACGACCCAGCAGGCCGCCAAGTTCCTCGGTGTCGCCGCGCTCTCCGGAGCTGTCCTGGCAGGCATCGCGCTGCCCGCAGCCGGAGCGCTGGGGCTCGCCGCCAAGGGGACGGTCGAAGGATTCGACGAGATCCCCTCCAACCTCAAGACTCCACCGCTCAGTCAGCGGACCACGATCCAGGACCGCGACGGCGGCACCATCGCCACGGTCTACTCCCGCGACCGCACGGTCGTCCCGCTCAAGGACATCTCGCCGTACATGCAGGACGCGATCATCGCGATCGAGGACTCCCGCTTCTACGAGCACGGCGCGGTCGACCTCAAGGGCATCCTCCGCGCGATGAACCGCAACGTGCAGGCGGGCGGGGCGGCGCAGGGCGCGTCGACCCTCACCCAGCAGTACGTGAAGAACGTCTTCGTCGAGGAGGCGGGCGACGACCCGGAGAAGGTCGCCGAGGCCACACAGCAGACGCTCGGCCGCAAGGTCCGCGAGCTGAAGTACGCGATCCAGGTCGAGGAGGAGCTCGGCAAGAAGAAGATCCTGGAGAACTACCTCAACATCACGTTCTTCGGCCAGCAGGCGTACGGCGTCGAGGCCGCCTCCCAGCGTTACTTCTCCAAGCACGCCAAGGACCTCAAGCTGGAGGAGGCCGCGCTGCTCGCCGGCCTCGTGCAGTCGCCGAGCCGCTACGACCCGGTCAACGACTCGGAGGAAGCGACCAAGCGCCGCAACATCGTGCTGGCACGGATGGCCGCGGTCAAGACCATCTCGCAGGCCGAGGCCGACAAGGCGATGAAGTCGCCCATCAAGCTGGAAGTCTCCCGGCCGAAGAACGGCTGCATCACCGCCGTCAGCGGCTCCGGCTTCTTCTGCGACTACGTCCGCAAGACGATCCTCACCGACCCCGCCTTCGGCAAGACCGACGAGGACCGGGCCAAGCTCTGGAACCTCGGCGGTCTGACCATCCGGACCACGCTGGACCCGCGCGCCCAGAAGGCCGCCAACGAGGCCGCCACCGCGAGGGTCAACAAGGACGACAAGTTCGCGGCGTCCGTGGTGCAGGTCCAGCCGGGCAGCGGCAAGATCCTCTCCATGGGCCAGTCCCGCCCGTACGGCCTGGACCAGAAGCAGAACGAGACCGTGCTCAACCTCGCCGTCAGCAACAAGATGGGCGGCAGCACGTACGGCTTCCAGACCGGCTCGACGTTCAAGCCGTTCACCGCGGCCGCGGCGCTGGAGAAGGGCATCAGCCCCGCGACGACGTTCTCGACGGACTGGAAGATGACGCTCAAGGAGCGGGACTTCCGGAACTGCACCGGCTCCCCGGCCGGTCACGCGGACTGGGCCCTGCAGAACGAGCTGGAGTCCGAAAAGGGCACCTGGGACATGACGAGCGCGCTCGGCAAGTCCATCAACACCTACTTCGCGCTGCTGGAGCAGAAGGCCGGCCTCTGCGAGACCGTGGAGATGGCCAAGAAGGTCGGCTACGAGCGCGGTGACGGCAAGAAGGTCGTCGAGAACCCGTCGATCACCCTCGGCAGTGAGGTGAGCACCCCGCTCTCCATGGCCGGCGCGTACGCCGCGTTCGCCAATCGGGGCACCTACTGCACGCCGATCGCCATCGAGTCCATCAAGGACCCGCAGGGCAAGAAGATCTCCGTGCCGAAGACGTCCTGCTCGCGGGCGATGAGCGAGAAGACCGCGGACACGATCAACCAGATGCTCAAGGGCGTCGTGGAGGACGGCACCGGTACGCAGGCCGGACTCAGCGACCGGGACAACGCGGGCAAGACCGGTACGACCAACGACCGCAAGGACGCCTGGTTCGTCGGGTACACGCCGAACCTCTCCACCGCGGTGTGGGTCGGTGACGACGTCGGCGAGAAGAGCTCGATGTTCGGTGTCACCATCGGCGGCCAGTACTACGACAAGGTCTGCGGCGGCTGCCTGCCCGGTCCGATCTGGCGCATCGCGATGACCGGAGCCCTGGACGCGGCGGAGACTCCCGGGTTCAACCCGGTCGCCGTCCCCCGGGGCAAGGAGAAGAAGGACAAGGAGAAGGAGAAGGGCGACCGGGATCGCGACCGCGACGACGAGGACCGCGACGACGCCAAGCCCGGCGACGACGGCAACCGGTTCCCCGGCATCGAACTCCCGGACGGCGTGATCGGCGGACCGGGCGGTGGCGGCGGCGGGCGAGGCCAGAACGGCCCCTGACCCATATCCGTATCCCTGTCTCCCGCACCCGTGCGGACAGAGAAAAGGGTGGGCGCCCCGGTCGAGGACCGGGGCGCCCACCCTTTTCTCTGTCTTCTCCGTCTTCTCCGTCTTCTCCGCGTGTGCCTCAGCCGGCGAGGAGCTTCTTCACCGCGGCGGCGACCCGGCCGCCCTCGGCGAGCCCGGCGACCTTCGGGTTGACGATCTTCATGACGGCACCCATCGCACGCGGCCCCTCGGCCCCGGCGGCCTTCGCCTCCTCGACGGCGGACGCCACGATCGCGTTCAGCTCGTCGTCGGAGAGCTGCTGGGGCAGATAGCCGTCGAGCAGCTCGCCCTCCGCCTTCTCCCGCTCGGCCTGCTCGGTCCGGCCGCCCTGGGCGAAGGCCTCGGCCGCCTCACGGCGCTTCTTCGCCTCCTTGGCGATCACCTTCTGCACCTCGTCGTCGGAGAGCTCGCGCGCCGACGTGCCGCTGACCTCTTCCTTGGTGATCGCGGTGAGGGTGAGCCGAAGGGTGGACGAGGTCAGCTCGTCACGCGCCTTCATGGCCGTGTGGAGGTCTTCCTTGAGCTTGGACTTGAGCGTGGTCATGCCGCGATTGTGACAGGTACGGGGCCGGAGCCGCCCACCGGTTTTCCGGCCGCCCCACCGGTTTTCCGCTCACGGTTCCGCTTCTGCGACCATGGGCACATGCGCGCACGCTACGGAGTACCCCTGAAAGTCACGGCAGTCGGCGCGGCGGTCGGCGCCGCCGGACTCGCCTATGCCGCCGGGTTCGAGGCCCGCTCGTTCCGCCTGCGACGGGTCACCGTTCCCGTACTCCCGCACGGGGCGCGTCCGTTGCGCGTGCTCCAGGTCTCCGACATCCACATGGTGAGCGGCCAGGGCAAGAAGCGCGCCTGGCTCCAGTCGCTCGCCGGCCTGCGCCCCGACTTCGTCGTGAACACCGGCGACAACCTCTCCGATCCGAAGGCCGTGCCCGAGGTGCTCGACGCGCTCGGCCCGCTGATGGAGTTCCCGGGGGTGTACGTCTTCGGCTCCAACGACTACTACGGCCCCAAGCTCCGCAACCCCGCGCGCTACCTCCTGGAGAAGGCCCGGGGCAAGCACGGCCTCAACGGCAACGCCCCCGCGGTCGGCGTCGTCCACAACCCGTGGGAGCCGATGCGTGACGCCTTCGACGAGGCGGGCTGGCTCAACCTGTCGAACACGCGGGGCCGTCTCAAGCTCGACGGCCTGGAGCTGGCGTTCACCGGTCTGGACGACCCGCACATCAAGCGGGACCGTTACGCCGAGGTCCAGGGCGGCCCTGTGAGCGGCGCCGACCTCTCCATCGGCGTGGTCCACGCCCCGTACCTGCGCTCCCTGGACGCCTTCACGGCCGATGGCTACCCCCTGATCCTGGCGGGCCACACGCACGGCGGACAGCTGTGCATCCCGTTCTACGGGGCGCTGGTCACCAACTGCGACCTGGACACCGACCGGGTCAAGGGCCTGTCCAGCCACACGGTCGGCGACCGGCGCGCCTACCTCCACGTCTCCGCGGGCTGCGGCACCAACCGCTACACCCCGGTCCGCTTCGCCTGCCCGCCCGAGGTCACCCTGCTGACGCTGACGCCGAAGGCCTGAGCGGGCGCGGAGCTGTGCCGGCCGGAGCACACGGGCCGGGCCGGAGCACACGGGGCGGGCCCACAGCGCGCGACGGACGCGGGGCGGGGGTCGGGGGTCGGACGGGACCAGGGCACGCGGGGCGGGGCCGGGGCGGGACCAGCGCACGCGGGGCGGGACCAGGGCACTGTCGCCGAGGCGTCCGAGCGAGGGGCACGCACGGTGGGCGGACGAATCGCGGGGGGCTTCCCACCCGCTTACGGTACGAATCATGACCCCGCCCCGGAGCACCCTGCTCCCCCGCCCCCGGGCGGCAGAGGTGCTCCCGGCCCCCGCAGCGCCCCGCCGCCCGTGGGCCACGGCCCTGCGCGCGACCGCGTGCGGGGCGGCGGCCACGGGCCCGGTCATCGCCCTGGCGACCGGCTACGCGTCACCGACGCTGATCCACTTCACGGTCCTGTCGAACCTCCTGGTCGCGGGCGCCTTCGGATGGTCGGCCGTACGTTCCTGGCGGGGCGGGCCACCGCTGTCGCCGAGACTGTCGGGCGGGGTGCTCCTGCTCGCCGCGGTCACCGCCCTGATGTACCACCTGGTGCTGGTGAACCACGGCGACTCCCCGCTGAGCACCTCCCGCGCCGGTCCGGGCCCGGGGGCCGACTGGTCCACCACCGCGAGCCTCCTGCTCCACACGGTGACCCCCTCGGCCGTCGCCGCGGACTGGCTCCTGCTGACCGCCCCCCGCACGCTGCGCCTGGCCCACATCCCCCTCTGGCTGTCCGCCCCCGCGGCCTACCTGGCCCTCGTCCTGACCCGCGGAGCCCTGCTCTCCCCCGACGCCGCGGCCCGCTACCCGTACCCGTTCCTCGACGTCGACACGTACGGCTACGCCGGGACCTTCACCCAGGCCCTCGCCCTCGGCCTCCTCTTCGCCGCCCTGGGCGTCCTGATCACCACCGCGGACCACCTCCGGCCGAACGTGGCGGGGCGGTTCCAGCACCGGAGAAACCGGATTTCGCCTCCGGCCGCCGGTGGGCTAAAGTAATCGATGTCGCCGGGAGTCCGGTGGACATCGGGGTGTAGCGCAGCTTGGCAGCGCGCTTCGTTCGGGACGAAGAGGTCGTGGGTTCAAATCCCGCCACCCCGACAGCTGAAACACCAGGTCAGGGGCCTGATCCACTTAGTGGATCAGGCCCCTGAGTGGTTTCCGGGGGCGTCTTGGGAGCCGTTTGGGAGCCGATCTCAGATTCCGGCTCCCAGCATTGAGCACACCGGACTGTCAGTGCCTGCCGCTACCGTCGCCGGGGACAGTTCTCCCTCGACCGTGAGCGGTGAGCAAGACATGGCAGATCGAGTGGCTGAGGGCGACGCAGACCCTCGCAAGGTGTTCGTGATCCACGGACGAAACGAACTCGCTCGCAAGGGGCTCTTCGAGTTTCTGCGGGCGATCGGCCTCGATCCGATCGAGTGGTCCGAGGCCATCCAGCTGACCGGCAAGGGCTCCCCGTACATCGGCGAGGTCTTGGACACGGCGTTCTCGAACGCGCAGGCGGTGGTCGTGCTCCAGACTCCTGACGATGTCACCTATCTCCACGAGAGCCTCACGTATGCCGGGGACCCCGAGTGCAGCCCGCAGATGCAGCCCCGGCCGAACGTTCTGTTCGAGGCAGGCATGGCCATGGGCCGTGACGAGAACCGCACCGTGATCGTGGAGCTTGGGCAGGTGAAGGTGTTCAGCGACATTCACGGCCGTCATGTGATCCGCCTCGACAACTCCACGAGGAAGCGGCAGGACCTCGCGACGCGTCTGCAGACTGCGGGGTGCGCTGTGCGGCTGACCGGTACGGACTGGCATGACGCTGGCGACCTCACTCCTCCTGTGTCGCCAGGTGGCGGGCTTCCGCTGGGAAGGAAGCTGCCGTCGTCGCAAGCAGCCGGTACCCCTCGGCTCAGTGCCCGCTACATCGACAACGGGTCGAGAAAGATGGGTGCGGTCGTGATCACCAACCACGGCCCAGGGGACGTCTACGACCTGGATGTGGAAGCCGAAGAGAAGAACGAGCTCGTCACCCGCAACCATGGCGAGTTCCCCGTTCCGAAGCTGCCCGCCGGGAAGTCCGTACGGGTGATGAGTGCTCGGTCCCTGGGGGTGCGATCGAACTCCTACTTCAACGTCGTCCTGACGGGCAAGACCGCCGATGGGGTGCCGATCAGGGTCGAAGAATTCGTGGACGGGGCGTGACGTGGAAATTCCGATGAGCCTGCCCCTGGACCACGACGGCTTCGTTCGTCGGGAGTGCCCCCACTGCATCAGTCAGTTCAAGTGGCATCACGGGCCGGCGAGTGAAGAGGCCGAGCAACAACCGTTGCCCACCACCTACTACTGCCCTCTTTGTGGGCAGTCGGCGGGGCCGGACTCGTGGTGGACGCAGGAGCAGATCAACTACGCCAGGGGCGTGATCGCTCCCGCCGCGGCCCGATTGGTAGAGGAAGGGCTGAAGAACGCGTTCAAGCCGACCCGCAGCAAGTACCTGAGGGTCGACGTCAAGGGCAGCATTGATACACGAGAGGCGCCTTCGCCGCTCACCGAACCCGACGACATGGTCATCGTGGCATCCCCCTGCCACTCATACGAGCCGGTAAAGGTCACCGAAGAGACGTCGGGCCCTTATCACTGCCTCGTATGCGGTCAAGCCTTCGCTGTCTGATCCCAGGCGATCGAAGCAGCGCTTATATCAGGTAAGCGGACGCGCTCACAAAGTGACCACATGAGCACGGGTGTCTCACATCATCCAGGAACCATCAGGCGGTCACAGAGCAGATCGAGCGGACGGAACAAGCAGGCCGCCCATCTCTAACCCGGCTCTAATTACGTAGCCTCGGCTCGAACCCTAAATCCAACGGGGTTGTGAAGGACGTATCGGTTGCCACGCTTCACGAGGCTTCCCGTAACAGCGACAGTGGAGCCGTGGTCATGAGCACGAGTGGCAAGAGAGTAGTCACTCTCGGTGAGATCCAGCCAGATTCTCCTTAGGCGGTCGTTATTTCCACCTTCGACGATTCCGGCGATACTGATTTCTCCCGCCCCGAGCGATCCCTCTCGATGCAGCCGTACTACGGCGCCCGCAACCGTGACATCCTCCTCCGGGGCGGCAGCCCTTAGTTCCTGTGCTGCTTCGCGGAGCACACTTACTTGATCGCGATTCAACCCGATGGGGCCCGCCGGCTCGACCGGGCGAGAAAGTGCCCACGAAAAGTCAATCCGGGCTTCACCGCTGCCTGGAGAAGAAAATCCGACTAGCGCCTCACACAGATTTGCATTCACACCCTTCTCGGCACGCTGTTTGAACGCATCAATTCCTACTCGTCGCTGAATGACATCGTCTGCTGCCGAAACCGCCGCGTTTGTAGCCTCTCGCAATTTAAGAGACACGCGGCGCTCGAACGGCTGGCTCAGCAGTCTCACCTGCGGATGGTCTACCTCGATCTCAGTCTGCCCAATTCGGGGCGGGACTGGGATGTAAACCGTGAGGATGTAGCTTCCCTCGAAAGTGGGGCCTAGCCGGACCGATCGCATAAAGTCCAATGCAGCAGCCGGTTTGCGTGCTGGTTGGACCAAGCGGATGCGGTCAGTACTCACTGCGACGGCACCAGACAGAACCCACTGCCGCAAACTCTCGAAGGCTTTGACGCCTTCATCAATAGGCGTCGTACCCGGCTCCCCGGTCGGATCAGTGCGTACGTACTGAACATCCGCGTCTGAAACCGAGATCTCGAGGGAGATTTGAGGTTCACTCCTACCTTCGGCCGTGGCGAGGGTGGAAAGAAGCCTTCGGATGTGCGAGGCATATCCGCGCATTTCGCGATACCGAGGCACGAAAACCTCATATGATTCATCGTGAGCCATCCACAACGTCCCGCCAGCTTCTTCGTGCGCTTCCCAACCACGCGAGGTCAGGTATAGCGAGATACGCTGCGGGTCGCTGGCTTGCGCGAAATGGAAACCGCCTACATCCGCAATCATGACGGAACCTTGCTTTCGGCGAGTTCTCCCTTTACGAGCTGGATCAAACTTTCTACTGTGAGGAGGTTGTCACGTGGCACGTGCACCGCTTTGCTTGCTTGAGTGTCCGGGTCAAGCGGTTCGCGATCCATTAAATCTACCCAGTAGATGGCGTGATGGAAGTTGCTCGAATTAGGACTGGAGGTGACGTATCTAGACTTCTCTGGTGGAGTGTGAGCCAGGAACAAATAACGACGAAGAGGCAGCTCTTGCCCCACCGTTCCGACGAGGTCATTGTAATTTTTTACGGGTATTGAATACGAGAAGCTGTCCTCCACGTATCTGGGGTTGCAGCACGATTTAACCTGAGCCTCAATCAGCGGATAACGCGTCGTGCCTACTTTTCCGGGGAAACCTATCTGAATATCTACGCCGTCAACATCAAGCTCCCGCTTACCGGGGTTGAGTCCCGCTGCGCAGGACAAAGCCCACACCAGTCCCTCAGCAAAGTGCCCCTGCCAGACCTCACTGTTTAGCCCCACTCGTTGCCCTCCCACCCTTGATCAGTCATCGTCAGGGGTGGCGGCCTGCGGCGCAATGGGGCGTAGGCCGCAGACTGGTGCGCGATCTCGCCATGCCGACTCCCCGCTGAGGAAGGTTGACTCCGCGGGCTAGACAGCGGTGGGGCCTTCTGCACTGATATTCCCTCTAGATCCACGCAGGAGCGCTCGCCCGAGGGGCATTCGGCGTACCCATGCTCGCCCCCCAGGGGGCTGTGGCCACAACCGCCCACCCGTCTATGGATCAGACGGTGCGCGCGGCCCCGTTCATCGTGCACCCTGCCCACGCCTCCCGCGCCCGCTAGCTTGCTCGTGAGTGTGCGGATTAGCCAAGACGGCCGTGAGGGATCCGCGTTGGGATGCAAACGACGGCACTGCGGTCCAGGTGTGGCACAAGAACCAAGGCGTGCCAAAACCACAGCAATGAACACCTATCGCGCTCCCTTGCGGCATCGCAGGGGCCGATCCATGGACGTCCGCAGGCCAACCCCTTACCCGCCGTTGGGCACACCAGTCCTCATGCGCCCCCTCACTTGGTTGCCTCCTCGTCGTAGTAGATTTTCTGGGCGATCGAACGCAGCAGGGGCACAGCCTCTTGGGCGACGCGGAAACCACTCGCCGAAACCGCGTCGAAATCGGGGTCATAGACAGCGACGAGCAACCTCTCGGCGTCTCCGACCGTGATGCCCTGCTCCTGGAGTCTCTTCGCAGCCGTCTTCACCGGCCGTGTGAATCCGCGGAGCATCCGCGTCTCCTCGTATCCGCCGATCTCGTACACAGTGGCACGACTGACGAATCCGTCGTTCTGAGCAGCGTCGAGCAAGGCATAGGCTTGCACATTCGCCTGGCCAAGAAGCAGATCTACGAGCGCTTCGAGCGCCTCTGCCGTCCACTCCTGCTCGGCGCTGACCTTCGACGTCTGCAGTTGCTCCAGGTCAAGGACGGAGGAGCTCTCCACCTCAAGTGCGAGCACTTGTCGAGCCTGTTCGAGTAGGCCGCTGGGTTGCAGCATGAAAAGACGGTGCCCGGTCCGGCGATGCATTTCCTGGACAAGTTCGGAACGAGGACGCGGGGGGATGCTTCCGTTTCTCTGCTTCCACCAATCCTCCTTGCTGTCCCCCGTCACGAACAACACATCGGTGCCCAGACGCACGGCTTCTATGAGTGTCTGCTCCCAGACGAGGTAGTCTCCCGCGGCCTGTTCATCAGGCTTGCTCTTGAAGTCCTCGTAGCCAGGCGGTTGTTCGGCCTGCCCCCGCCGCTTCGCCTCCTGCAACGCATTCGCATACTCCTGCGGGGCGAGAGGCGGACCAATCCGACCTTGGAGGATGGGATCCAGCCGCCCCAGTACGGGGTCGGCGTTCGTGTCGGTCGCGCCGGCGATCGCATCTTTGCCCGCTTGGCCCTCTATCAGTGACTGAAGAGTGAGGAGCACCTCGTTGAGTTGTTCGCGGTGCCCACTGATCGCACTGTTGATCTCCGCGTCGTCGCCAACATGTACCTGCTTCAACCACCGGTCAAGCGCGTCACTGGCAGACCGCCCGGCCTTGGTCAGAGCAGCGCCAACCTCCTGGGCACGGGCACTGTGGTGACCAAGAACTGAGTTCTGTTCGCGATTTCGCCAGAACTCGACAAGAACTTGATGCGGCACCCAGAGACGCTCGCGCAACCTATCCAAGACGGCCAGCAGATCGTCCCTTGTCCGCTGATTCGACCGGTACAAGGTCAGCAGCACGTTAGTGTCCACAACTACCAGCCCAGAGCTGAATAACCGCTGGTAGTCCTCCGTAGAAGGCGTTTGATACTCCGCGAACCCATCGAACATGCCCCGCGGTTTCAGCGACTCGTCCTCGCCCGCCGAACCTGCTGCAGTACCCGTAGTCATTGCCGCCCCTCCCCAGATCGGCGAGAGAGTCCGATCCACCGCCGATCCTTCCGCAACTGCGGCACGCCCGTCATGGGTATCGCAGGGTCGGCCTCCCTGGGTGGGGCTCAGCTGTGCAGGCCCATCCTCAACCCGCAGATGATGGAGCACAGGTAACCGTTGTGCCGGGCCCAGGGGCTAAGCGTCGACGAGGAACTGGTAGTCGGACGGCAGGTTCACCTTGAGTTGTTCGTGGAGCCGATCCCAGGCGGATTGGTCCGCGTAACGATTCTGGGCCGGTTCGAACATCGCCATGGTGCGCCAGGTAGCCAGTCAGGAGCTACCTCATTGCTATGTGCCTGGATCGGCTCGCACGGGCAGCCAGCGTCGCGTGGGCCGAACATTACGGATCAGGCTGGAGTGACGTCCTAGCCGATCAGATCGCGAGTCTCTGGTAGCAGGCTCTGTCCTGTAATCGGTCGTGACGAGCGGGTGGCGTGGCGCATCCCCCTGGCCCGAGATTCGGTGACACAACCCCTTGCGCGACTAGGGCCTGTCTTCAAAGGCTCCTGATGGGGCATCATATGACGCATGGTGCGGCGACATGAGCTCTCGGATGAAGAGTGGGACGTCCTGTCGGGGCTGCTTCCGCAGACGGAAACGGGGCGGCCTCGGCGGGACGACCGGGTGGTGCTGAACGGAATCGTGTGGAAGCTTCGGACTGGTTCGGCCTGGCGTGATGTGCCGGAGAGATACGGGTCCTGGCGGACGTTGTACACACGTTTCCGCAGGTGGGCGCTCGATGGCACGTTCACGCGGATGCTTGAGGCCGTCCAGGCTCAGAAGGATGCGGCGGGAGACGTCGACTGGCTGGTTTCCGTGGACTCCACGATCACCCGCGCTCATCAGCACGCGGCCGGCGCCCGTAAAAAGGGGCAGGTCCTGCAGAAGCGGCACACGCTCACGCCCTCGGACGATCCCGTGGCGGACTGACGACCAAGATTCACCTCGCCTGCGACGGCCGCGGCCGTCCGCTCGGCTTTGTCGTCACAGGCGGCAACATCAACGACTGCACGCAGTTCGAGCAGATCCTCGCGCAGATCAGGGTTCGCCGCCCAGGCCCAGGCCGACCGCGCAACCGGCCCGATCATCTCCTGGGCGACAAGGGATACAGCAGCCGAGGCATACGCAACTACCTGCGGAGACGCCGTATCCCGCACACCATCCCGGAACGCTCGGACCAGCAGGCGAACCGCCGCCGTCGTGGCAGCAACGGCGGCAGGCCACCCGCTTTCGACAAGGAGCGCTACAAACAGCGCAACGTCGTCGAGCGCTGCTTCAACGCGTTGAAGCAGTACCGGGCCATCGCCACCCGCTACGACAGAACCCGAGAATCCTACGAAGCAGCACTCACCATCGCGTCACTCCTGATGTGGATATGACCCTTTGAAGACAGGCCCTAGGGCCTGTATCTGGTCGTGATCAATCTGTGGGAGCACCCACGTCTCGTGGCGCGATCTGGTAGATCGTCTGTGTATGGCTTGGAGGGGGACACCCTCTGGAACGGACGGCGGGAACAGCAGTGGACGAGGCAACAGAAGACATTCGTAGGCTGGCGGCCGATGGTGCCGGTCTGCTTGCGATGATCGAGGCGCTCAGAGACAACGAGGGCTTCACTCTCACCCCGCTGCGTCTGCTGCTGGCCCTTGACAAGGCTTTCGGGATCCCGTGGACGGAAGCCCGGGACCTCCTCGTCCTCCTTGACCCGGACCTGCGTCCGATCGGCCCGGCCGGGGACGTGGAGAAGCGGTTCACGGCGCTGCTGCGGCGGTCGTGATGAATTGTGGGACTCGCCCACGTCCCGTGGCGTGATCTGGCAGATCGTTATGCATGCCGCGGGTGCAACTGACGGACAAGGCATGGGAGTTCATTGAGCCGTACCTGCCGATCGGCGCGTACGGCCCGTATCCCGAGCGGCTGCGGCAGCAGTTCGAGGGCGTGATCTGGCGCTTCAGGACAGGTGGGCAGTGGCGGGAGATGCCGACCGAGTTCGGTGCCTGGCCCACTGTCCACAACCGCTTTAGGCAGTGGCGGGACGCCGGCGTCTTCGAGGCCCTGCTGGAGGGTCTGATAGCGGAGGCTGCGAGGCGCGGTGAGGTGGACTTGTCGCTGGTCAGCGTGGATTCCACCACCGCCCGCGCCCATCACGACGCCGCCGGGATGCAGCTCGGCGAGGAGGTGCTCAGTGCCCTGGAGAAGGTCGCCGCCGAGGAGGGGAAGGCCCCGTCAAAGGGGGCGATGAGCAAGGACAAGACGGACGATCCGGCGGCAGCGATCCGGGTCGGCAAGAGCGACGCCACCGGCGAAGACGACACCGACTCCGACTGAAAGCGGCCCTGCTCGGGCGCTCGCGCGGCGGCCAGACCAGTAAGGTCCACATCGCCGCCGACCGCAAGTGCCGCCCGCTCGCGCTCATCCTGACCGCCGGACAGGACGCCGACAGCCCGCAGTTCATCCCCGTGCTGAAGAAGGTGCGCGTCCCCGGACCGGTCGGCCGCCCCCGCACCCGGCCGGACGCGGTCGCCGGTGACAAGGCGTACTCGTCCCGCGGCAACCGCGCCTACCTGCGACGACGCCAGATCAAGGCAGTCATCCCGGAGAAGAAGGACCAAGCCGCCCACCGGGTGAAGAAGGGCCGCAGAGGCGGTCGGCCCGTCGGTCATAACACCGCCCTCTACAAGGAGAGGAACACCGTCGAGCGCCTGATTAACAAGCTGAAAGCCTGGCGCGGCATCGCCACCCGCTACGACAAGACCCCGCAGAGCTACCTCGCCGGCCTGCACCTGCGCGCCTCCATGATCTGGATCAACGACCTCACGCGAATCAACCCTTGATCACGACCAGATACAGGCCCTAACCCCCTTCTGTGATAGCCGCGAGACCGCCAAGATAGAACCGCAGGTCAAAAGGGGGTTGCGCCGCTAACCCTCTGCTGATCCAAGGTATCCCCGCCTTCGGGCAGACCACACGACGACCGTGTGGCGAAAGGGCAAAGGATCAGTTCATGGCCAACCAACGCACCGACAACAGAACACCGGCGAGCAAGCGGCGGCCACCCTATGTGGAGATCCGTGTCGGCGGCTTCCGGCTCACCGTTCAACGCCTGCCCGCGCGGCTGTTGGCGACTCTCGGGCTCGTCATCATCACGTACCTGGTCGGCGGGCACCCCTGGATGCTTTGACCCGAGGGAGGTTGGCCCCGCGCACGCGTGAGCGCGGGGACATACTGGCGCGTGCCCCTCGGGCTTGACGGCGCCCCCGTCGTTTGAGCAGCAGGTGACGGGGGCGCCTGGGGTGACCAGTGCCGCGAGGAGGGGCCTCCCAACGACGCACGGCGCCTAAAGCCCAGTCATCGGTCCGAGCCGGCATCGGAGCCGACCGAAGTAGATCCGGGCCGACAGGCTTACGGCTCCCACCGTGCGATCAGAACGTCACCAGCAAGCCTTCGCACTCCACGGTCAGTGCCCTCTGTCACTCTGAGGCACCGCATACCGTCGTCGCTGGAGGAGAACGTGATCCCTGATCTCGGTCCGCTGGTCATCAGTCGCCGAAGCGGCGACGAGCCGATACGAGTCGACGGCGAGACCGTGGCCACCCTCGGTGACTTCTGGCGCTGGGCATGCTCCGACCTGGCCAACAACACCATGCGCGGTGTTCTGGCTGAGTACCTCGTCGCCACGGCACTGGGCGCTGCCGCCAGCACCAGAACCGAATGGGACACGGTCGACATCCGGACCGCCGAGCAGTGGCGAATCGAAGTGAAGTCGGCGGCCTACTTGCAGTCGTGGAGGCAGTCCAAACCATCCGAGATTTCCTTCTCCATCGCGCCGGCCACAGGTTGGGACGCGCAGACCGACGCGACATCGGACGACGTACTTCGCCGCTCGGACGTGTACGTATTCTGCCTGCTGCACCACCAGGACAAGCAGACCCTCGACCCTCTCGACCTTGGCCAGTGGACCTTCTACGTGCTGTCCACCCGAGTTCTGGACGACCGGTGTCCAGACCAGAAGACGATCAGGCTCTCCAGCCTCCAGCGACTACATCCTGTACGCACTGATTTCTCCGGCCTGAGCAAGGCAGTGGCCACCTGCGCTGACGATCGCAGTCAATGCCTCGAAGGTCCGCCCGCCACCTTGGCTCTGGGAGCCGTTTGGGAGCCAACCCGCTCGCCAAGCCCCTGCGGCACCACGCGAGACCCATCGGGACCACACCTCTGACCAGGGGAAACACCGTCTACGCAGGTAAGGTCAGGGATCGAACCTCATTCGGGACGAAGAGGTCGTGGGTTCAAATCCCGCCACCCTGACAGCTGAGTAGCAGGTCAGAGGGCCCAGTGTGCACGTTGCACTGGACCCTCCGATTTTTTGCCTGTCTCTCTGCGTGACCACCGCTCCGGGGGTGCCGGAGCGCCGAGAATGCTGTCCATGGCCGACCAGCCGGAAGATCTCTTCGAGCGGGGATGCCCCGGTCCGGCGAGATCGAGACGAACGACGGTCCCGGAAGAGGACCATCTGGTCGTACGGCTCGCCCTCCTTACCGCCGCACCTGAATCAGCGCGTGCGTACCACTGGTACGCCAGGCATCCCCGGACTGCTCGAGAGCGTCCAGTGTGCCCTCCTCCAGGCCGGCGACGACGTCGGATTTCAGGGTCCGGAGCGCCGCGACGGCCCCCGGAAAGTAGGTGGTGAGATCGGCGAAGGACGCCGTGGGATCCCACCACTGGTCTCCCACCAGGCGACGGTAGTTGAGGTCGCCCTTCAGGATGGTGAGCGCGGCGCTCTCGAACTCGCCGCGCAGGTCCTCGGGCATCTCCCCGTACGGCTGCGGGGCGCAGAAGAACGGGTGGGTGCGGACTTCCAGGTTTCCCGCCCCCATGGCCTTCCACAGCCGGCCGCCGATCCGGCCGGCGTCACCCGGCGCCTCGATGAGGCGACGGAGGCAGTCGACGACGTCGGCCGTCATGGCGTCGGAGACGTAGTAGGGATAGGGCTTGACGTGAAGCAGGACCCGGTCGGCCTGGCGGTGTTCGAGGAGATGGTCGATGAGGATCAGGTCGGGGATCAGCTCTCGACCCGCGTTGTCCGCCACCACGGCGACCGTGGTGGCGGATCCGACGGGCAGGAGCTGCCACAGCAGGGCGCTGTCATCGGCGACCAACCTGGGGGCGGCGGTGTCTCCGGCCTCCGGCTCCCCCGCCGCGACGCGGAAGCCGAGGTCCGCGCGGTTGCCCCAGAGCGAGGCGTGGAGCAGGGCCGTGGCCCGCTCCTCGGCCGGCACCTTCGCGAGCGGGTCCAGGGCGCGCAGCTCCTCTTCCACCGCTTCGCCTCCCAGTTCGGCCTTCTTGAACGGCGCGAACGGATCGACTCCCTGCCATGGGCCGGTGCCGAAGTACCCGACCGCACCAAGGAGCCTGCGGTAGAAGTAGCTCTCCGCCCACAGGAACGGAGCGTCGTACCAGGAGCGGCCGAAGTACTCCTTTCCCGAGGCCGCCCAGCGCCCGTGGTCGCGTTCCCCGGGGGCAAGCGGTTCGACAACGCCGTCGGTGATCTCGTCCAGCAGGGCGTCGAGGGCCTCGTGCTGGGGCCGGCCGTACGGGAAGGCGTCTCGCACCTGCTGGACAAGGGCAGGGTGGCGCTTGGCCAGCACACCCCAGGCGAACGAACCGGGCTCGTTGCTCAGGATGACCGGAGCATCCGACGCGGCGGCCGGCGCGGAGGAGCGGGCCGCCCCTTCGCCCGAGGCACGGGAGGTCTTCTCTGTCATGGTGTCCAAGCCCTTCGTCTCGTGCTCATGTTTCCGTGATCCCCAGGGCGCCGACGCCGGCCGCACTCCCCACCAGCACCTCGCCCGTCCCGCCTTGCCGGGGTGCTTCAGAGAAGCTCGGCCGAGGCGGCCGAAGCCCTGGAGGCAGCAGCCGAATGCGTCGTGGGGGACGCTCCACTTCTAGCCCACTAAAAGGACGTTTGGGTCCTCTCGAACGCTGCGGTCGCAGCTCTCGTAAGTGGCTGTCCATGCACGACCGCCACACCTCGGGTACTGGTCCGCGGGGAAGGAGCAGGCCGCAACCCTCACTTCGTCGCTGGGCCTGGTCCGAAGCAGGCACCAGACAGTACTGCGTGACGGCCAGAGCGCTCGCTCACCGGCTCACGAAGGGGCTCAGCGTTTCGGCGTTTCGGCGTCTCGGCGTTTCGGCGTTTCGGCGAGACAGCTCCCGGGGCCCGTCCTCGTACTGGCACGGCCGGGGACACGTGTGGTCCGCAGGTCTGTCCCCCGGCGCGTCCGTAGCTGGATCGTCGATGGCCCCGCAACCAGTTCCGGCCACCCCACACCACCTGTCGGACCCTCCACGTAACCTCGCGAACATGGAGGAACCCATGCCCGGCACACCGCCGGAACCCGGCGACGCGCACGCGGCGCCCGATGCCGGCGAGACGCGCCGCCGCCTCGACGCGTACGCGTACCTCAGCGCGCCGGAGCGGCTGGAGTACCTCGCGATCATGCGGGTCTTCTGCGGCACGCTCCTGGCCGACCTGGCCGTCCCGGACGTGATGGCGAAGCTGCGGGAGGGCGGCGGGACCGCCGCCGGGCTCGACGCCGACCCTCTCACGGCGCGGCTGGACCAGCTGGTGAAGTGGGGGAACCTGCTGCGCGGCAGCCACACCGTGAAGGCGTCCAGCATCGCGGAGTACCAGCGTTCGCGGGCCCGGTACCAGCTTTCGCGGCTGGGCGAGCGCGTCCAGCGGGACGCCGACGGGGTGCTGGCCGAGGCCGACGCCGCCCGCGAGGTGAGCAACGAGCTGCTGGCCCTGGTCGAGCGGGGGCTGCGGGAGCTGGCCGAGCTGGTCGCCGAGCCGGGCGGCATCGCCCCGCAGGACGGGCTGGAGCGGGTCAGCACGTTGTTCGTGCAGTTCGCCGGGTTCGCGGACTCCGTCCGGGACTTCTACGCCTATCTCGGCCAGGTGCTCGCCCGGTACGACTTGGACAGCGGCGAGTACCAGGGCTTCAAGGAACTCCTCCTGGACTACGTCGAGGCGATCACGGAGGACGTGTCCTTCCGCGGCCCCCGCATCTCGGCGGCGCTGGACGTGCTCTGGCCCCACCTCCCGGGCCTGCTGCAGCAGTTGGACGCTCACGCGCAGGGGCTCGCCGGTCTGCCGGCGCAGAGCGGGAGCCGTACGGAGACCCGCGTGCAGCGCAGCCGGGGTCGCGAGCTCGCGGACTGGGAGGGGTTGCGGGGCTGGTTCAGGGACACCGACGGGCAGGGCAGCCAGGTCGATCAGCTGCGCGACGCCACCCTGCGGGCCCTTCAGTCGCTGCTGGCCAACGCCAAGCGGATGCTGCGCTCGGCCACCGGCGAGATGTCGCGGCGCCGGGACCTGTTGCGGCTGGCCCGGTGGTTCGACGAGGCCGCGCCGCAAGACGCGCACGACATCGCCGTCGCCGCCTTCGGGCTGTACGGCGCGCGCCACCTGGGCATACCGCCCGCCGCCGACGAGGTGGTGCCCGCCTACACCAGCTGGTGGACGGGCCCGGTGGTCGAGGTACCGGTCGCCCTGCGCGAGAGGGGCAGCCGCGCCCAGCGGGGCCGGACGGCGTCGGTGGAGGACCATTCCGCCCAGAAGGAGCGGCTGCTGGAGGCGGCGCGTCAGCGGGCCGCCGACAGAGACGCCGCGGCGGACGAGCTGTGCAGCGCGTCCGCCCGTTTCGACGGCGTACGGCTCACGTCGGCGGCGCTCAGCCTGCTCCTGGAGCTGCTGGCCACGGCGCTGGGGAACGCGCAGCTCAGGCGGCGTGCCGAGGCGGACGAGCGGGAGGGGCGGGGGTTCGGGCTGGACGCCGCGTGGAGCGAGGACGCCGATCTGGGCATCCGGCTCACCGTGCACCGGACGGCGGGAGCGCGCACGCTTCTCCACTCGGCCGACGGGGATCTGCTCCTGGACGACCTGGAGCTGGTGGTCCGCAGGACGGCCGTCGCGGCGGAAGGGGCGGAGCCGACCGGCAGCGAGGTTCCTCCCCCTCGGTCGCACAGCGCGCCCGCCGACGGTACGAAGGGGGTGAGCGTGACATGACGCTTCCCTCCGCCCACGACGTGGCTCTGGCTACCGAACGCCGCACCGCGGCAAGGCTGTTGCTCGCCCACCCGCTGGTCACGTCGGACGGCCCGCACGCCGACCTCTTTCCGCTGGTCCGCAGGCACGCCGACTGGCTCCGCGGACGGTTCCAGCAAGTGCTCGGCTACCGTCTCCTGGTCGACAGCTCCTACGCCCGGCTGTTCAAGGCGGGGCTCGGAGCCCGGTCGGGCCACCGGCTCGTACGGTCCACCGGCACACCCTTCACCCCGCACACCTACGCCTGTCTGGCGCTGGCCCTGTCCGTGCTGGTCACCGCGCCGGAGCAGTTGCTGTTGTCCCAGCTCGTCGCCGACATCCGGGCCGCGGCGGCCGACGCGGACGTCGAGCTGGAGGAGACCGGACGGGCTGCCGGGAAGCGGACCCTGGTCGCGGCCCTGCGGCAGCTCGTCGAGTGGGGCGTCCTGATCGAGACCCACGGTCACGTGGGCGTCATCGCCCAGGAGGGCGACGGGGAGGCGCTGATCACGGTCGACCGCGAGCTCGCCCGCGTCATCGTGGCCGGACCGCTCGCCCAGTCGCGGGACGGCGCCGACCTGGTCCGGCGGGCGGCGGACCCGGGGTTCGGAGGGCCGCGCACCTACGTGCGGCGGATGCTGGTCGAGACCCCTGTCGTCCACCTGGACGAACTGACCGACTCCGAACGCGACTGGCTCCGCACCCGCCAGCGCCGGGAGGGCCAGGCGTTCCTCGAACTCCTCGGCCTGGAGACGGAGATCCGCGCCGAGGGGGTGGCCCTGGTCGACCCCGAGGAGGAGCTGACCGACCTCCACCTGCCCGGGACGGGGACCGTCGCCCAGGCCGCGTTGCTCCTGGTGGAACGGCTGGTGGAGCGGCTCCGCCCGGCGGAGCCCGGACACCCCGCGACCGGCGGAGTCCTCGTCGTCGGGGTCGCCGTTCCGGACGGTGCGGTGGACGGGCTTCTGGCCGAGCTGGTCGCCGAGTACGGGCAGCGCGGCAACTGGCAGCGCGGCTACCTCGAAGACCCCGATGCCCTGCGTGAAGCCGTGCTGGACCTGCTCTCCCGCATGCGCTTGATCGCCCCGGCCGGTCCCCTGCGATCCGAGGGAGCGGGGCTGCCGGAGCAGCGCGCCGGCGAGCTGCCGGAGGGACGCCAGGTCACCGACGTCCGGACGGCCCGGCCCGGCGACGGCGGCGCGGGCTGGGTCCTGCTCGCCTCAGCGGCCCGCTACGCCACCCGGGTCACCGTGCGGGCGATCGACCGGCGGCACGGACCGACCGACACACAGCAGGAGTTGCCGCTATGACCGCCGATGCCCGTGATCTCGTTCCGCCTCCGCGTCCAGGTCACGCGCCGACGGCGAGTACCCGCTTCCGGCTGCACCGGGCGGGCATCCAGAACGTCTGGCAGTACGACGAGCAGGAGTTCGCCTTCGGTGACGGGCGGCTGCTGCTGCGCGGCAAGAACGGGGCGGGCAAGTCCAAGGCCCTGGAGATGCTGCTCCCGTACCTCCTGGACGGCGATTCCCGGGCCCTCGATGCCACCGGCACCGGGCGGACGACGCTCGCCTGGCTGATGCTGGACGGCTTCGAGCAGACCAACCGCCTCGGCTATCTGTGGGTGGAGTTCCGGGGGACGGACGAGACCGGCGGCCACCGCTTTCTGACACTCGGCGCCGCGATCCGTGCCTCGAAGTCGGCGCAGAAGGCGGTGCCGACCTTCTTCGTCACCCCGCTGCGCGTCGGCGAGGACCTGCACCTGGTCGAGGCGGGTAGACCCCTCGCCGTCGACCGGCTCAAGGAGATCGTCGGCTCCGGCAACTGGACGGACCGAGCGGTCGAACACCGTGCCCGCGTGGCCCGGGACCTCTTCGGGATCACGGACGCGACGCGCTACCGCAACCTCACCCAGCTCCTCCACCGGCTGCGGCGGCCCACGGTCGGGGACCGCATCGAACACGGCGGCCTGGCCGTCCTGCTCAGTGAGACCCTGCCCGGACTCGACGAGGACGTGGTCGAGAAGGTGGCCCGCAACCTCCACGATCTGGACACCGTGCGGGCCGAACTGGGACGTCTGGAACGTACCGACGCGGCCCTGCGCACCTTCCTCTCCGACTACCGCCGCTACCTCGCCGGAATCCTGCGCTCCGCGGCCCGGGACGTGAGCCGGGAACTGGACACTCTCTCCGAACGCCGCCGGAACGCCGGGGACGCCGCCCAGCACACGAGCGCCCTGAAGGAGCACGAGAAGGTGTCGGAGGAGGGGCTGAGGACCCTCCGCGAGGAGGAGGAGACCGCCCGGACCGAACTGGCCGCTCTGCACGGCAGCCACGCCTACCGCGGCCTGCGCGAGCTGTCGGAGCGCCGCGGCACGGTGGAGGCCCTGCACACCACGGCCATGACCGCCTTCGCCGCGTTGCGCGGTGCGCACGAGGCGGAGGAGAGCGCGGCCGAACGGCTGGACGAGGGCGTCGAGGAGTTGGGGGCCCGGCTCACCGAACTGGCCACGGAGCACCGGGAACTCCTGGCCCACGCGGAGCGGGCGGTACTTCCCGTCGCACATCTCGGCGAGGCGGTCGCGCTGCCGCGCACCGTCCGTTCCTCGTCGGCACGGACGGAGCTGGTCGGTCCGGACGGGGAACCGCGGACCGTACGGCACCGACCGGTGGTGCGCGTGGACACGGCGGCGACGGAGGCCGGGCTGCGGTCCTGGCAGGAGCAGCTGGGAGCCGCCGAGGCCGTCGTACGGAACCGACAGCGGATGGTGCAGGACGTGGCCCGGCTCTCCTCGCGGGCCGAAGAGGCGCGTGGCGGCGCGGTGCGGGCCGACGAGGAACGGGAACGGCTGGAGGGCGAGGCGGAGGAGGCCGCCGCCCGGCTCGAAGCCAGCCGTCAGAAGGTCGCCGAGGAGAGCCAGGGGTACGCCGACGCGGTCGCCCTGTGGGTCCGCGAGACGCGGACCGCGGCGGGGCCCGCGTGCCCGCCGCTGGACGCCGTCCTCTCGGAGGTGGCCTGCGCGGCCGACTCCGACGCGGCGTTCTCCGCCCGCACGCTCCCGGCCGGCATCGACACCCACGCGCGACAGACGGCACACCTGGCTCTGGAGCCGTACGCCGACGCCCTCACCCGGCACCGCGACACCCTGGCGGTCGGCGTCGGCCGGCTCGACGAGGAGACCGACCGCCTGGCACAGCAGAGGCGGGCCTGGGAAGGTCGTACGGACCCGGAGCCTCCGGCCCCGTACCACCGCGGCGCGGCAAGAGACCCGGCCGGCGGCACAGCCTTCTACCGGCTGGTGGACTTCGCCGAGCACCTGACCCCCGCCGACCGGGCCGGTCTGGAGGCGGCACTGGAGGCGAGTGGCCTTCTCGACGCGTGGGTCGGCGCGGGCGGCGCCCTTCTCGATCCGATCTCCGGGGACACCCTTCTCGATCCGATCTCCGGGGACACCCTTCCCGATGCGCTCTCCGGGGACGCCCTTCCCGACGCGGCTCCGGCCCACGGCCCGCTGCCGGTGGCGCAGACCCTCGCCTCGGCCCTGCGCCCGGTCGCGCGGCCGGAGAGCGGCATCACCACCGAGCAGGTGGAGCACCTGCTGTCAGCCATCGTGCTCGCGCCGGCCGCGGGGACGACGGCCGCCGGTGCGGTCCACTTCGACGGTAGCTGGCGGCTGGGAGTCCTCCGGGGTCAGCACCACAAGAGCGCCGCCGAGTACGTGGGCGCGGCGGTGCGGGCCGAGACCCGGCGACGGGCACTGGCCGAGCTGGAAGAGCGCATCGGGGAGACGGAACGGCAGTTGGCCGGAGCCCGTGCCGAACTCGCCGCAGCCGATTCCCGGCGACGGGCCCTGGCACAAGCGGAACGCGACTTCCCCCAAGCGCAGCGGCTCTCCGACTCCTGGAACACGCATGCCGCACAGGAGAGGACGGCGCGAGCACGCTCCGCCGAGGCGGCCGAGGCGGCGCGCCGGGCGGAGGCGGCCCGCGCCCTGGCCGTTTCGACGCGCTCCGACGCCGACGCCACCGCGACCGCCCACGACCTGCCCACCGACACCGTCGCACTGGACCGCGTACGCACCGCGCTGGGCTCGCTGCTCACCGGCGTCGGCCACCTGCGCAGGGCGGTCAACGGTACGGTCGCCCGGCTCGGCGGAAGCCGGGCGGACGACCGGCGGTACGCGGGGGCCCGCGAGAAGCGGACGGAGGCGGAAGAGGGCTACCGGCTTCGCCACCGGCAACTGCACACCGCGCGGCAGGATCTGCGGACCCGGGAGGCCGCTGTCGGATCTTCCGAGGAGAAGATCCTCGCCGACGAACAGGCGGCCAAGGACCGTATCGCGAACGCCGTGGGGGCCATCCCGGCGAAAGAGCGCGACCACAACGGACTGCGCGACCGGCGTGTGCGGGCGGAGGAGAAGGAGGAACGCCTGCGCGAGGAACTGGCGGACCAGCAAGCGGCCGTGATCGAGGCCGGCCGCGCGCTGCGCGGTGCTCTCAGCCGTCCGGAAGTCGTCATCGGAGCGGGGCTGGACCGCACGTCCCTCCCCGATCAGGTACCGGACGACCCGGGCTCCGACGCACGCGACCGCCTGCGCGCACTGCGGGCACTGGCGGAAGCGGTGGACCGGAGTCTCGGCCGTGACCGGGAGGAGGTGTCCGACAGCCTTCTCCTCAAGCGGCACACGACGCTGCGTGATCAACTGGCGGGCGGCTACGACGCACAGCTCGACGAACACGCCGGCATCAAGGTGTGCCGTCTGCTCGACGACCACGGTTCGCACGACGTCGCGGTCGTGGGCGAGCGGATCGCCGTGGAGGCCGCCGAGGCGCGAGGACGGCTCACCGAGCGCGAGAGCGACGTGTTCCAGCGCTTCCTGACCGGCGAGCTCGGCGACCACCTCTCCACGCAGGTCATCACGGCGGCCAACCTGGTCGCGGCACTCAACGACACGCTGAAGACCGTACGGACCTCGCACGGCCTCGGCGTGGAACTCCTCTGGAAACTCAACGAGGACGCCGACGCCGACGTGCGGGTGGCCGTCGAACTGCTGCGCAGCCCGTCGAGCCTCCGGACGCGCGAGCAGACCGAGCAGCTCCGCGACGTGACGCAACGCCGCATCGAGGACGCCCGCCGCGCCGACCCGTCGGCCGGCTACACCGCCCACCTCCGCGCCGCGCTGGACTACCGCTCCTGGTTCACCTTCCACACCTTCGTGGTCGAGGACGCCGCCCCCGGGCGCCGAAGGAAGCTGACCGGCCGCACCGGCCTGAGCCAGGGAGAGCAGCGCGTGCTCTCGTACCTCGTGCTCTTCGCCGCCGCTGCCGCCCACTTCACCAGCCTCGCCGACTCGGCTCCGCACGCGCCCCGGCTGATTCTCCTGGACGACGCCTTCGCCAAGGTCGACGAACCCACGCACGGGCGCCTGGGCCGCATTCTGGTCGATCTGGACCTGGACTTCGTACTCACGAGCGAGCGCCTGATGGGCAATTGGGCCGAGGTCCCCTCCCTGCACATCTACGAGTGCCTGCGCGACCCCCACGTACGCGGAGTGGCCACGTTGCACTACACGTGGAACGGTCGCCACCGGCGGCCGGCGTCGGTATGAGCGCCCTTCCGCCAGCCACCCGCGACTGGCTGGGCGGCCCCGCTCTCGCGCGGCTCTGGAGCGGCGCGCGTAAACGCCTGGAGAGCAACGGGACGCGGTCCACCGGCTCCCTCCGGCTGACAGCGGTGAGCGCCCAGGAACGGAACGGCCTGTCACTCCTGTTGGGCAAGCCCCTCACGGGTACGGCGGTGACCGTGCGGCTCGACGCGCTCGACGAACGGCTGCGGGCCTCGGCCGCCGGGCTCGGGCTCAGGGAGGTCCTGGAGGAGCTCGGCCCTCCGCTCGTCGACCGACGTGCGGCCCGCGAGGAGAACGCGGCGGAGCGGCAGCGTGTCTGGGCCTCGCTCGCCTCATCCCTCGACGCATCGCCGCTGGCCGGGCTGGAGTGGGTGGAGCGGTGGTCGGATGTGCTGCGCCGCACCGGCGTCCCGAAAGGCGTGACACCGGAAGCAGCCGTACGGACGCTTCGGCAGGCGGTCCGGGTACTGGGCGTGGTGCTCGACCCGCACCGTACCGACGCACAGGGCCGCGGCGAGCTGGCCGCGTCGGCGACGGGTTCGGCGCACGGCCTGGACGACGGCACCTGGCTCGCCCGTCTCGTCCAGCGCGGCATCGCCCTGGCCCACGGCACGGACCTTCCCGGCGACGCGGCCGGCCGACGGGCACTGTGGCGGCTGGTCTCGGTCACCCCGGACGAGGTATCCAGCACCGTGCTGACGTACGGCCTCCGGCCCCTCGGCGAGGACTGGCGCGCGAGGTCACTGCGGGAGCGGGCCGATCACCGTGCGGAGACCCACCTGACGTCCCGGGACCTGCTCGACGTGCGGCTTCACCTGCCCGCCGGAACGACCGTCCACATCTGCGAGAACCCACGGGTGGTGGAGGCCGCGGCCGACGCGGGCTGTTCGCACCCCCTGGTCTGCACCTCCGGCAGCGCCGCGACGGTGGTCCTCACACTTCTGGACGTTCTCGCCGCGACCGACTGCCGCTTCGCCTACCACGGCGACTTCGACTGGCCGGGCATCGCTCTGGCGAACCGGATCGTGCGCCGTTACGGAGCCCAGCCGTGGCGCATGGGTGTCGAGGATTACGAGCACCTGGCCGCGCGCGGCCAGGCTGACGGAATCCCCCAGTTGCCGCTGGTCGGTCAGCCCGTCAGCGCGGTCTGGGACGCGGGGCTCGCCCCTGTCATGGCAGCGCTCGGGGTGGCGCTCCATGAGGAGGCGACGCTCGACCTGCTGGTGGACGATCTGCGGGGTGCCCCGTAAGGGAGGCGGAGTGGCCGGGCTGGGCCGATCCCGCTCGCGCCGCCGATTCCGTCAGCGCGACCGCACGCGTCTCGACCGGCGCCCGGATCGCCCTGACGGCATGACCGGCAAGTCCCGCAAGTCCCGCAAGTCCGGCAAGACGCGAGTCAACCGCCCTGCGGAGCCCGCGCATCGGCCGCCCCACCCTCACCCGTCCGGATGAAATCGCCGGCGCGGCAACGCCCGGACAAGGCCCTCCCGGCCCGCGCGTCACCGCCCGTCCGGCCCCTCCTGGACGCACAGGATTCCCTCGAACTTGCCTTATCCGGCACGGAGTTGCGGGTTTATCTACGCGCGGAGCCCAGCCCACCGAACGATCATTCGGGCATATCAGACGACTTCTCGCGCGGGCATTACCGGCGGGTACCGCGAGCTGCTAGAAACTGCATCGCTCCCCCCAACCCCCCACCTGTCCCGCACAGCTCGTCCTCCCACCCCCTCATCCCCCCACACCTCGAAGGGCTGGCAGCCATGTCAGTACGTAGAATTCGAGCATCTGTCGTCACTCTCGCGCTCGCCGCCGTGGCCGCGCTCGGCGTCGCGGGTCCGGCCTCCGCGACGGACTCGGCCGCCGCGGGCGGCTATGTCGCGCTCGGCGACTCCTACTCCTCCGGCGTCGGCGCCGGAAGCTACCTCTCCGACAGCGGCGACTGCCGGCGCAGCACCAACGCCTACCCGTATCTGTGGCAGGCGGCGAACTCCCCCGCCTCGTTCGACTTCGTCGCCTGTTCGGGGGCGACCACCTCGTCCGTGGCGAGCACCCAGCTCGGCGTGCTCAGTGCGTCCACCTCCCTCGTCAGCGTCACCGCCGGAGGCAATGACGTCGGGTTCGCCGACGTCATGCAGGACTGCGTGCTGTCGGGCGAGGCCACCTGCCTCAACAGCGTGAACAACGCCGTCTCGCAGATGAACAGCTCCCTGCCCGGCAGCCTCGACGCCCTCTACGACGGCATCCGGGCCCGCGCCCCGCAGGCCCAGGTGGTGGTTCTCGGCTACCCGCGCTTCTACCAGCTGTCCGGCAGCTGCGTCGCAGGGCTCTCCGAGGCCGAGCGGACCGCGATCAACAACGCCTCGGACGTGCTGAACGACGTCCTCGCCAAGCGGTCCGCCGACGCCGGGTTCACCTTCTCCAGCGTGGTGGACGAATTCACCGGGCATGAGCTGTGCTCCGGAGACGCCTGGCTCCACAGCGTCACGGTCCCGATCCAGAACTCGTACCACCCCAAGGCCGCGGGGCAGTCGGGCGGCTATCTGCCCGCCCTCCGCTCGGCGGTGTAGTTCGGCGGGACAGACCGGCGGCGCGGCTCCGGGGAGCGGCTCCGGCGAGCGGCTCCGGGGAGCGGCTCCGCAGATAGCTTTTCGTACGGAACGGCGGTTCACCGGGGGGCCGGTGGGCCGCCGTTCTCAGTAGCGCTCGACCAGATGCTCGCGGCCGGCCGGGGGCTCGTACGACTCGGGCCAGAAGTCCGTGACCCCGGTGATCAGCCCCTTCTCGTCGAAGGTGAAGAAGTGGATGGCGTCCATCTCCCGCGGCGCTCCCTCCGGCTGATCCCCCGTCACCGTGAATCCCGTCCGGGCGGCGGCCTGCCGTCCCTCCGCGTCGACGACGATCCGCTCGACCCGCACGTGCCAGTCGCCCGGATACTCCTCGTTGAACCGGAGATACCGCTCCTTGCCGTGGATCCGCTCGCGGCTCTGCGGCAGCTCGTACACCACGTCCTCGGCGAGGGTCTCCCCGAACCCGGCCCAGTCGCGCGCCTCGGCCGACGACCAGTACGCCTCGACCACCCCGCGCAGCGCGGCCGTCGTCGTCCCGGGAGCCGTGCTCGGAGCCGTGCCGGGAGCCGTACCGGGCGTGGCGCTGAAAGCCGGACCGGGCGTGGCTCCGCCCGCCGTTCCACCTGTCGTGTCGGTCATGGAAACGAGTCTGTACCCCACCACTGACAATCGGCCGGAGAAGCCCGGAGGGGCGGCGGCCCCCCGGTCACCCCTGCTACTCCGCGGGCCGCGACGCCTTGATCGAGTACATCAGCGGGATCCTCGGCCGGCCCGCCGGGAAGCGGTAGTGGCCGTCCGCGTGGCGCTCCAGGACACCGAACCGCTGGATGAGCGAGAAGTCGTGCTCGTGGAGGAACTCGATCCGTAGGCCCGCCGCGACGAGCGCCGTCACCACCCGGCCCACCGGGTGCTGCCACTCGACGCTGCGGTTGTGCACGGTCGGCGCGTCGAGATCGGTGTACGTGCCCGGCGTCTCGTCCACCCAGGCGTCGCGGCTGAAGTAGTCGTCGGTGACGACCGAACCCGTCTCGTCCATCGAGTCGGTCAGCGGATGGAACTCCGCGAGGTAGAGGAATCCGCCGGGCGCGACCAGCGAGGCGGCGGTGTCGGCCCAGCGGTCGAGGTCGGGCAGCCAGCCCAGCGCGCCGATGCCCGTGTAGACGATGTCGTACCCGGAATCGGGGACGGCTTCCGGTGCGTCGTACACGTCGGCCGCGACGAACAGCGCCCGGTCCGGGCCCAGTTCCAGCGATCTCGCCAGGCCCCGGGCGGTCTCGACGGCGGGCTCGGAGAAGTCGAGGCCCACGACCCGCACGGCGCCGCGCCGCGCCCAGGAGAGGGTGTCGAGGCCGAAATGGCACTGGAGGTGCAGCAGGGTCTTCCCGGTGACGTCGCCGACCTCGGCCACTTCGAAGGCGCGCAGCACGTCCTTGCCCGCCAGGAACGCGTCCAGCTCGTAGAAGTCGCTCGCCACGTGGATCGGGACGCGTTCGTCCCAGCGCGCGCGGTTGGTGTCGTGCCAGTCGTCCGGAGTCGGGGAGTACATGTCCGGAAAGCTATCCGCGCGCCGGGAGGCGTGCGAGTGGTTATTCGGCGCTCTCCAGGCCCATGAGGACGGAGTACGCGGACTCGGCCTGCCGGCCAGGAGCGGCGTCGGACCGCGCCTGGTCCAGGAAGCTCCGGGTCGCTCCGTGGTGGAGGACCCGGCCGCGGTCCATGAGGGAGACGGTGTTCGCCTCGTCGGCCAGGTCGGCGATGTCGTGGGTGGACATCAGGACCGGAACGCGGTCGGCGACCGTGCGCAGCACGTTTCGGAAGACGGTGCGCTGGTGCGGGTCGAGTCCGGCCGTGGGCTCGTCCAGGAGGATCACCCGCGCGTCGTGGGCGAGCGCGCACGCGATGCCGACCCGGCGGAGCTGGCCTCCGGAGAGCTTGGCCGTCTTCCGGCCGCTCTGCTCGGCGAGGCCCACCTGGTCGAGGGCCTTCCCCGCGCGCTCCCAGGCCCCCGTACGGTCCTCGCCCTTCAGCCAGGCCACGTACGCCACGTACTCGCGGGCGGTCAGCTGCCGTGACGTCGGTACCTTCTGCGGCAGCCACGCCACATGCCGGCGGTACGCGCGGGCGGCGGAGGTGAGAGTGGAGTCCTTGAGCCGGACCTTGCCGCCCTGGGGCTCCACCGTGCCCGCCAGGAGGGACATCATGGTCGACTTGCCCGCTCCGTTGGGGCCGAGCAGGATCGTCAGGCCCTCGTCGGGGACCTCGTAGCTGAAGCCGGAGAGGACGGGGCGTTCCCAGCGGCGGTAGCGGAAGGTGACGCGGTCGAGCAGCAGGGTCATCGGTCGGTCCTTGGTGCGAAGCAGGCGAGGGAGAGAAGTCCGGCCAGGAAAACGGCGGAGGCTCCCACGGTGGCGTGGGTGACATGAGCTGCCTCGGTGACGATCACCCAGGGGTAGGGGTCGTCACGGCTGCGGCCGCCGAGGAACATGGACTGGATCATCCAGAAGACGGGAACCAGCGTCGCGCGGTGGCCCAGCAACGGCCAGACCCCCAGCGCGAGTCCGCAGAAGAGCAGATTGTTGCGCGCGGCCACCAACATGGCGTCCGGCCCCACGAGGGACAGGCCCGCGGCCACCGCGGTCACGAGGAGCGCGAAGCCGGCCACGAGGACGGTGTCCCGCGCGTCGACACGCCGGACGGCGGAGCGCTCCACGGAGGGCATCCGCCGCTCCAGGCAGGCGATCACCACGATGCCGGGGAGGAGGGCGACGAAGGTGCTGAGCTCCGTCATCATCGCGTAGTGCCCCAGGAACGAGGGGAAGACGACGGACACACCGCTGGTCAGACCGGTGCCCACGGCGAAGGCGAGCAGCGCGCCGGGCAGCAGTCCGAAAGCGCCCCGTTGGCGCAGCCACCAGATCATTCCGGGCCGCCGGCCCGGCAGGCGGACCGGAGCTTCTCCGCGTACCAGGCCCGCTGCTCCCGCGCGGACAGCTCGGCCACGCCGGCCGTCCCGGCCAGGAGCCGCTCCTTGGTCTGGCCCTGGCTGAACCCCTGGGTCTCCCGTGACAGCCATGCCAGGTACTGATTCTCGACCCCTATCGCGCGGGCCGCCCAGAGGGTGTTGTAGTGCAGCACGTTCCAGTCGGGCTCGGCGCAGGGCGCTCCGACCACGGCGATGGCGATGTTCTCGCCGAGTGCCTGGTCCGCGGTGCCCGGTGCGAGGGCGAGTGTCCAGCGCTCTCCCTCGGTGTCGATCCGCCGGTCGTCCGCCACGGAGACGTCGGTGATGCGGCCGGGCTTCCGGTCGATGACACCCTTGGCCGCCAACTGTTCGGCCATGCGCCGGATTTCGGCCTGGATCTCACCGATGTGCTCGGCTCCGGCCTCCGGCAGGCAGACCTCGGGCGCTTCCCCTTCGCAGACGACCGGCGCCAGCCCCCGGGAGGCCGGAGGCATCGAGCGCCAGTCCGCCGTGATGCCGTAGGCGCCGAGCAGGCCGCCGACGGCCAGGACCAGGGACAGGGCTGCATAGCGGACGGGATCGCGGCGGAGGGCCGCCAGCGCGACGCAGGCGAGTGCGAGGCAGACCGTGGGCAGGAGGGCGGCCAGCGTCATCGCCGGTGAGTACGCCTCGCCGAAGCCCACCCAGTCGATCGCCCCGGTGACATGGTGCGCCCAGTAGCTGTCCGTGCCCAGCGGAAAGGTGATGCCCACGAAAGCCACCACCGCGACCAGGGGTGCGGAGTACAGCGCGTGCAGGTGCCTGCCGACGACGAACCCGATGACGGCGTGGGCGGCGATCAGCACCACCACGATGCCCATGATCTGCAACGCGTACGGATCGGGAAGGACTCCGACCACCCACAGCCCGCCGGCCATGACGCCGGCGGTGAGCGTCGAGAGGCACACCACGGTGACGAGGACGGAGTGCAGCGCGATGCGCCACGTGGGCTGGACGGCGCCCAACTGCCACGTGCCCAGGGCCTTGAGCCGGGTCGCTTCCACGGCGGTCAGACCCGCCGCGGCCGCGGCCGCCATCGGCACGGGGGCGTGCAGCGCGTACGAAGCCGCCTGTGCGGCCCAGGGCAGGTCGATGAGCTGACCGATGCGCCGAGTGCTCGTCAGGAAGACGTAGGCGAAGAAGATCCCGATGAAAGGGGTGGCCAGCACGGCGGGGTGCGTGCGGAGAGAAGCAGTGATGCGCATAGGGCCTCGTCGTGGAGCGCCAAGCCGGGCCTCCGCGCGGGACACGCGGAGGCCCGGCGGGATCAGTCGGCCTTGGTGGTGTCGACGTTGACCTTGCCAACGACGACGGCGCAGGAGACGCATCCCGAACCGATGTTGCCGATTTCGAAGTAGTAGCTGTCCTTGGGCAGCCCCGACTGCGTGGCCGTGCTCTTGGAGCCCGAACCCTTGAAGCAGTTGGTGAACTTGGAGGTGTCGTGCCTCTTGTCCTTCCCCCAGTCGATCTGCTGCCACAGCTCCACATCGACGCTCTTTCGGCCGTACACCTCACTGCAACCGGTGAAGTTGATTTCGTTGTACGACTCGTCGACCCACTGCTGGGACATCTTGCCCTGGTTTCCCACCCAGTTATTGGCGGTCCAGTTGGCCCAGGCACTGGTGTTCGTGGCGAACATGAGAACCGCTGCGGCTCCGGCGACGAAACCAGCCTTGCGCATACGACTGCTTATCACGGAAATACCCTCCCTCGACTCCCGGTCGCCGAGGCCCCCTCGAACGGAAAACCGAAAAGTCGATGGACGTTAGCACTGGTCAGCGCAGTGCGGAGCCGGAGGGGCAGCGTATGCCCGTATCGTCCGATCTTGGTCCGATCAATCACGCCGCACACCAGGACCGGCAAACGGAACAAGCCATTCCAGATTCCTGTCGCGCACGAACGACTCCATCGCCCCTCTCGCCCTCCAGTGAATTCGGTCACAGTCGAATGCGCGAGCATCCGGAAAGACCACTGCGCTTTCCTTTCGGTCCGGGCATGCGGCCCGGCAGGGAATTCGGGCGCACGACAACGACTTCTGGCCGACCGCACGTCGGCTTCTTGTCCTCCGAATCCGGTTACGGGCCCGGCCCCCGGATCGGGTTGGATGAGGGGATGACCACTGATGCAGCAGCAGCTGTGCCCGACTGGGAGATGCGATTCCGTGCGCCTCGCGTCTCCCTGCCCGACTGGGCCGAGGAGGCCCCCGACCGCGCGCTGTTCGTCTCCAACGCCACCGGGACCTACGAGCTGTACGCGTGGGACCGGGCGAGCGGGCGGCAGCGCCAGGTCACGGACCGGCCGAACGGCACGACGGACGGCGTGCTGACGCCGGACGGCGAGGCCGTCTGGTGGTTCAGCGACACCGACGGCGACGAGTTCGGGGTGTGGATGCGCCAGCCGTTCGACGGCGGTCAGGACGAGCCGGCCGCCCCCGGCCTCGCTCCCTCCTACCCGGCGGGCCTGGCCATCGGGCGGGACGGTTCGGCGGTGATCGGACGCTCGACCGACGAGGACGGCACGACGGTCCACCTGGTGCGGACGCCGGGCGCCGAGGCCGTGGAGATCTACCGGCACCGGGAGTCCGCGGGGGTCGGGGACCTCTCCCACGACGGGACCCTGATCGCCCTGGAGCACACCGAGCACGGCGACGCGATGCACTCCGCGCTGCGCGTGGTGCGCCCCGACGGCTCCACGGTGGCGGAGCTGGACGACACCGAGGGCGGCACGAAGGAGCTGGGACTCGCCGTACTGGGCTTCGCCCCGGTCGCCGGTGACACCCGGCTCCTCGTCGGGCATCAGCGCCGGGGCCGCTGGGAGCCGATGATCTGGGACCCGGTCGCGGGCACGGAGACCGCGCTGCCGGTCGACCTGCCGGGCGACGTGGGGGCCGAGTGGTATCCGGACGGCTCCGCGCTGCTCGTCGAGCACGGCTTCGAGGCCCGCAGCGAGCTGTGGCGGTACGAGCCCGGGGCCCCGGCTCCCGTGCGCGTGGAGACGCCCGCGGGCACCGTGTCGGGCGCCACGGCCCGCCCGGACGGCACCGTGGAGTACCTGTGGTCCTCGGCCGAGCTGCCGCCCGTGGTGCGGTCGACGAGCGGTGCGGTGGTCCTGGACCCGCCGGGCGCGAAGGCCCCGCCGTCGGTGCCCGTCGAGGACGCCTGGGTGGAGGGGCCGGGCGGCCGTATCCACGCCCTCGTGCAGAAGCCCGCCGCCGGCGACGGCCCCTTCCCCACGGTCTTCGAGATCCACGGCGGGCCGACCTGGCACGACAGCGACGCCTTCGCCTCCGGCCCCGCCGCCTGGGTGGACCACGGCTTCGCGGTCGTCCGGGTCAACTACCGGGGCTCCACCGGCTACGGCCGCGCCTGGACGGACGCGCTGAAGCACCGGGTCGGCCTGATCGAGCTGGAGGACATCGCGGCCGTACGGGAGTGGGCGGTGGCCTCCGGGCTCGCGGACCCGGAGCGCCTGGTCCTGGCGGGCGGGTCCTGGGGCGGCTATCTGACCCTGCTCGGGCTCGGCACCCAGCCCGACTCCTGGGCGCTGGGCCTGGCCGCGGTGCCGGTCGCGGACTACGTCACGGCGTACCACGACGAGATGGAGGCCCTGAAGGCGATGGACCGCACGCTGCTGGGCGGCACGCCGGAGGAGGTCCCCGAGCGCTTCGAGGCCTCGTCCCCGCTGACGTACGTCGACGCGGTGCGCGCCCCTCTCTACATCTCGGCGGGCGTCAACGATCCGCGCTGCCCCATCCGTCAGGTGGAGAACTACGTGGACCGGCTGGCGGCGCGCGGCGCGGTCCACGAGGTGTACCGGTACGACGCCGGGCACGGCTCGCTGGTGGTGGAGGAGCGGATCAAGCAGGTGCGGCTGGAGTTGGAGTTCGCCCTGAAGCACCTCGGGGGAGGCGCCGTGGTCGGCGCCCCGGGGCCGGAAGCGGCGTAGGAACCGGATAAATGGCGGACCCCGCTCCGGGAACCCGGGGCGGGGAACCGTACCTTTGAGGGGTGTACCGGTTCCTGCTGACCCCGCGATGGTGGGGGATCAACCTCTTCGTCGTGCTGGCCATCCCGTTCTGCGTGTTCATGGGCATGTGGCAGCTCGGCCGCTTCGAGGACCGCGTGCAGTCGCACGAACAGGCGGAGAAGCGGCCCGATCCCAGCACCCGGGCCGCGAAACCCCTCGACGAGCTGCTGCCCGTCGACAAGGTGACGTCCGGCCGCCCGGCCGTCGCCACCGGCACGTACGCCGACCAGTTCCTGGTGCCCGGCCGCGAGCTGGACGACCGTCGGGGCTTCTACGTCCTGAACATGCTGCGCACGGACAGCGGCAAGGCCCTGCCGGTGGTACGGGGCTGGCTGCCCGGTTCAGCGACCGGCGCCCGGGTGCCAGCCGCGCCGGAGGGCGAGGTCACGGTGACCGGCGACCTCCAGGCCTCCGAGAACTCCCGCAGTGACGGTGTCAACGCCCGGGGCGGGCTGCCCGGGGGCCAGGTCGGCATGATCAGCGCCGCGACCCTGGTGAATCTCGTGCCGTACGACGTGTACGACGCCTGGGTGACGCTTCCCGAGGCCGAGGCGGGCGGTACGGGCGGTGCGATGAAGCCGGTGCCCGCGGCGGCCCCCGAGGGCAGCGGCCTCGATCTGAAGGCCTTCCAGAACCTGGGGTACACGGGCGAGTGGTTCGTCTTCGCCGGCTTCGTGCTCTTCATGTGGTTCCGGCTGGTGCGCCGCGAGGCCGAGGCCGTGCGTGACATCGCCCTCGGCCTCGTACCGGAGGACGCGGCGGCCCCGGCGTCGCCGGAGGCGCAGGAGGCCCCGGATGCGCAGGAGGCCCCTGATGCCCCTGAGGCGGCTCGGAAAGCCCCTGCGGCCCCGTAAGGACCCGGCGTAGCCGGACTGCGACGGTAGGAGCCCGCGGTCGCCGGACTACGACGGTAGGTCCCGTCGTGCAGGTACGACCGGCGTCCCCCGACTACGACGTGGCGAGCACGCCCGTACGGTAGATGGTGCCCGAGCAGGCGTTGGGGATCTCCGTCTCCGCGGTGGGCGCTCCCGTCTCCGGGGTGTGCGTCACGGCGACGCTGCCCTCCGCCGCGCCCTCGCCGTCCTCGTTCAGCGTCTGCGTGTCGACGCCCGAGGGCTGGTCGGTGCCCCCCTCGCCGACCGATCCTCCGGCCCCGTCCGCCGACGGGGTCGGGCTCGGTGACGGGCCCACGGCCGGACAGGTGTCGGCCGGCACCCAGGCGAACCGCACCTCGTACGCCATGGCCGGCTTCAGCAGCACCGTGCCCGGCTCCTGCGAGGGGTCGGGCAGCCCGGGGGCCGCGTCGCCCGCGGCGTGCTGGACCACGCCGATCTTGAGCGGGTCGGCCGCGCCCATGGCGGTGAAGCCCACCGTGCCGTTGCTGCTGACCGTGCAGTCGGTGCCGGACACGTTGGCGATCTTGAAGCTGCCGTAGACGGTGCCGTCGGCTCCCGGTGCGTCGGTGCCCGCGGACGCGACGCCGAGCTGACTCGGGTCGCAGACCGGCAGGGAGGCGAAGTCCGCGCTCGGGGAGTCGGTCGTCGCGCCCGTCGCCGCACCGCCGGGGTCACGGCCCTCGTCCGCGCTGGGGCTGGGGTCCGGGTCGGCCTCGCCCGCGCTGCCCTCGCTCTCGCGCTCGGTGGGCTCCACGGTCCGCCGGCCGGGCGCCTCGGGGCCGGTCTCGTCCCCGTTGCCGCCCTGGGCCTGCTCGCCGTGTCCGGCGATGGCGGGGCGGGCGCTGGACGGGCCGTCCGAGGTCGCGACGTGGACGAAGGCGGGGACGGCGGTGCCGATCAGCAGGGCCGCCGCGGCCGCCCCGACGACGGCCTGCCGTCGCCTGGCCCGGCGGGCGGGGACGGCGCGGTGGAGGTGGTCGAGGGTCCCCTCGGAGGGGGCCAGCTCCCGCACCGCGCCGTGCAGCATGCGGCGCAGGGCCACCTCGTCCAGCTCTTCGGAGGCGGGGGCGCCGCCCCGGTCACGGGCGAAGAGGTCGGTCAGCGTGCCGACGAGGTCGTCGTCGCCCGGCGCCGCCCCCGGGTCCCGCTCGTCGGGGTCCTCGGCGGCCTCGTTGTCCACCCGCGCGGGTGGCGCCGGTTCCGGGGTCCCGCCCGGCTCGGGCCCCGTGCCCCCGTCGTGCGGGCGGTCCGGATCGGTGTGCGGAGTCTTCTCCGGCCCGTGGTTCACAATTCCGTTTCCCGTCGGGTCATTCTCGTGCCTGTGCTCGTCGCGCTGCTCGGGCCCGCTCATGCCTGGGCCTCCATCACGACGCGCAGCGCCGCGATACCCCGGGAACCGTACGCCTTGACCGAGCCCAGCGAGACGCCCAGCGTCTCGGCGACCTGGGCCTCCGTCATGTCCGCGAAGTAGCGCAGCACCAGCACCTCGCGCTGGCGTCGCTGAAGCCCCTTCATGGCCTTGATCAGCGCGTCCCGTTCCAGCTGGTCGTAGGCGCCCTCCTCCGCGCTCGCCATGTCCGGCATCGGCTTGGAGAGCAGCTTCAGCCCGAGGATGCGGCGGCGCAGTGCGGAGCGCGAGAGGTTGACGACCGTCTGCCGCAGATAGGCGAGGGTCTTCTCCGGTTCACGGACGCGGCTCCGCGCGGAGTGCACGCGGATGAACGCCTCCTGCACCACGTCCTCGCAGGACGCGGTGTCGTCCAGCAGCAGGGCCGCGAGGCCGAGCAGGGAACGGTAGTGGGCGCGATAGGTCTCGGTGAGATGGTCGACCGTGGTTCCCGCTGCCACCGTCTCTTCAGCATCCCCGCGCTGCGAGGGCAACTGTGCCGGGCGCGCGGCGGGCATGGGCGCGATCACCGGCATGCCGCCGGGCGCACGGGGCCGCCGGAGCGGACGCGCCGACGCGCCTCGCAACGGGCCCACCACTGTGATGTCGAGAACCTCTGCTGCCACGCCTGTTGGACACGCTGCCCCCCGTCAGGGTTGTACGCGTACGGCGTCACGTTCGACGCTGTGCGACATGCCCTCATACGTACCTGCTCTTCCCCAAATGCCCCGTCATAGCGTCTGGCCACGCAAGAAGTGACCGCATAGACGCAGCCCGACCAAGATGCGGTTGCAGAGGGCCGGGAGATCATCGTCGGATACGACAACGTCCCAGCTCAAGAGGTTCAGACCAGCAAATTACTCATAGGGCGTTCACAGATCCTACAAAACAGGTTCGATCATGCCCGGGGGAATTCGGCGGCGACCGATTCGGCGATCTGCGCCACGTTCAAAGCCGCACCTTTTCGGAGGTTGTCACCGCAAAGGAACATTTCCAGGGCATGCGGATCGTCCATCGAACGCCGGACGCGGCCCACCCAGGTGGGGTCGGTGCCCACCACATCGGACGGGGTCGGGAAATCTCCGGACGCCGGGCTGTCGAAGAGGACCACGCCGGGGGCGGTCGCCAGGATCTCGTGCGCCTTGCCCACGGCGACCTCGTTCTCGAAGCGGGCGTGGACGGACATCGAGTGCGTGGCGATCACGGGAACGTACACACAGGTCGCGGTGGCCTTCAGGTCCGGCAGGCCCAGCACCTTGCGGCACTCCTCGCGGATGGCGATCTCCTCGGAGGACCAGCCGTCGCCGGCGTCCGTACCCGCCCAGGGCACGACGTTCAGGGCGACGGGTGCGGCGAACGGGCTCCTCGCCGCCTCCGCGCTGTCCCCCAGGGCCCGGCGTACGTCCCCGGGCTGGGTGCCCAGCTCCGTGCCGGCCACCAGCGCCAGCTGCTCGCGCAGGGCGGCGACGCCGTCCCGGCCGGCGCCGCTGACGGCCTGGTAGGAGGAGACGATCAGCTCGCGCAGTCCGTACTCGGCGTGCAGGGCGCCGATCGCGACGATCAGCGACAGCGTGGTGCAGTTCGGGGACGCGACGATGCCGCGCGGCCGGAGCCGGGCGGCATGGGAGTTGATCTCCGGGACGACCAGCGGCACGTCGTCGTCGAGCCGGAAGGCGGCCGAGTCGTCGATGACGACGACGCCCTTGGCGGCGGCGATCGGGGCCCAGCGGGCGGACACCTCGTCCGGCACCAGGAAGAGGGCCACGTCGATGCCGTCGAACACGTCCTCGGCGAGCGCGAGGACCTCGATCTCCTCACCGCGCACGGCCAGCTTGCGGCCGGCCGAGCGCGGTGAGGCGACGAGTCTGACCTCGCCCCAGACGTCCGCGTGCTGCGAGAGGATCCGGAGCATGACACCGCCGATCGCCCCGGTCGCGCCGACGACCGCGAGCGAAGGGCGGTGTCCGGTCATCGGCCGGTGCCTCCGTAGACGACGGCCTCGTCGGAGTCGCTGTCGAGACCGAAGGCGGAGTGCACCGCGCGCACGGCCTCGTTGACGTCGTCGGCCCGGGTGACCACCGAGATGCGGATCTCGGATGTCGAGATCAGCTCGATGTTCACGCCCGCGTCGGCCAGCGCCTCGAAGAATCCGGCCGTGACGCCCGGGTTGGTCTTCATGCCGGCGCCGACCAGGGAGATCTTCGCGATCTGGTCGTCGTAGCGGAGCGAGTCGAAGCCGATGGAGCTCCTGGTCCGCTCCAGGGCGTCGATGGCCTTGCGGCCCTCGGCCTTGGGCAGGGTGAAGGAGATGTCCGTCAGGCCGGTCGACGCGGCGGAGACGTTCTGCACCACCATGTCGATGTTGACCTCGGCGTTCGCGATGGCGCGGAAGATCGCCGCCGCCTCGCCGGGCTTGTCCGGGACGCCGACGACGGTGACCTTGGCCTCCGAGACGTCATGGGCGACTCCGGAGATGATCGCGTGCTCCACCTGCTGGTCCCCTTGCGGCTCGTTGCTGACCCAGGTGCCGCGCAGTCCGGAGAAGGACGAGCGGACGTGGATCGGGATGTTGTAACGGCGTGCGTACTCGACGCAGCGGTGCAGCAGCACCTTGGAGCCGGACGCGGCCAGCTCCAGCATGTCCTCGAAGGAGATCCAGTCGATCTTCTTCGCCTTCTTCACGACCCGGGGGTCCGCGGTGAAGACGCCGTCGACGTCGGTGTAGATCTCACAGACCTCGGCGTCCAGCGCGGCGGCCAGCGCGACGGCGGTCGTGTCCGACCCGCCGCGGCCGAGGGTCGTGATGTTCTTGCCCTCCTGGCTCACGCCCTGGAACCCGGCGACGATGGCGATGTTGCCCTCGTCGATCGAGGTCCGGATGCGGCCCGGCGTGACGTCGATGATGCGCGCTTTGTTGTGGACCGAGTCGGTGATGACACCGGCCTGGCTGCCCGTGAACGACTGGGCCTCGTGGCCCAGGTTTTTGATCGCCATCGCCAGCAGGGCCATGGAGATCCGCTCGCCGGCGGTCAGCAGCATGTCGAATTCACGGCCGGTAGGCATCGGAGACACCTGCTCGGCGAGGTCTATCAACTCGTCCGTCGTGTCGCCCATCGCGGACACCACGACAACCACCTGGTTGCCGTTCTTCTTGGCGTCGACGACTCGCTTGGCGACCCGCTTGATGCCCTCGGCATCGGCTACGGAGGAGCCTCCGTACTTCTGCACGACAAGGCCCACGTGCGCTCCTCGCTCAGTCATTACTGCGGTCGGCTCAGTTTAACGAGCAGCACGGAATAGACCCGTCCATATCGGATGGTGAGATGTCCCGCTCACCACCCGGTACGGCGTGTCGCTCCGAACCGCTCGTACGGGGCTGTTGCCCACCCAGCCCGGCAGCACTCCCGTTTGTGTCCCAGCCCACACGATCCGTACGGAAAGCGCGAGCCGGGACACCTCACGCTACGGCAGCCGCTGTATCTCCGACTCGGTCAGCACACCCTCGAAGGCGTACACGCCGTCCACCACGCCCTTGAGCTGCTCGCCCCAGCCGTCGGCGGTGCGGCCCCGGCCGAGCTGGAGCCCGCCGGTGCTCTTCCAGGCGGCGTCGAAGTCGGCCGTGCCGCCCTCCGTGTACTTCACCCCGTCGAGGTAGAAGGACACCTGGTTCCGCGAGGCGTCGTGGACGACGGTCACCCGGTAACCCACTCCGTTGTCCCCGTCGGGCCGCTCGATCCTGCGGAGCACGGTCTCCGGCGCACCCGGTCCGTCGGCGTGCGCCAGCACCAGGTCCCAGCTGGAGTTCTCCGGGTCGAAGCGCACCTTGAACGCGTCGCCGTGCTCCCCGCCCTGGGAGATCGCCGTCATCGGCCCCGCCGGGGCGTCGTCGGTGAGCCGGACGCGGGCGCTGACGGTGTAGCTCCCGGAGGTGTCGACGACGGGCGCGTCCGTGGCCGCGTGGCCCGAGACGCCGTCGAGGCGGAGGTGCCCGTCGCCCTCCAGCGGCCAGTCCTGAACGCAGTCCGGGTCGAAGACGTCGCAGGGATGGTCGAGGCGGAAGATCGAGGCGCCCGCACCCAGTTTCACGGGTGCGCCCCCGCCCGTCTCCGGGGCGAGGCCGTCGGGCGCGGTGTCCAGCGCCCAGTGGCCGACCCGCCGCGCGGCACGGGTGGCCAGGGCCGTCAGCTCCTCCGGCACCACGATCCGGTCGTACGCCCGTACGTCACCGATCTCGCCCTGCCAACGGTCCCGGTAGCCCTGCGCCCCGCGCGCCCGGCCGATCTGGAAGTCGCCCTCGCCCGCCACGGGGACGGCGGCCGTCTCCTCGCCGGCCGCGCGGCCGTTCACGTAGAGCCGGGCCGTGCCGGTTCCGGCGTCGTACTGGCCGAGCACGTACGCCCAGTCGCCGGCCTCGGGCAGCCCGCCCGTGACCCGTGCGCCGCCGACGGAGAAGGACCAGGCGGGCCCGGAGCCCGCCCGGGTCAGCCCCAGGGTGAACGCGCGCCCCGTGCCCGCGTCCTGCGAGAGGACCGTACGGGTGCCGTCGACGCGCGCCGGCCGCACCCAGCCGCCCACCGCGAAGTCCTTCGCGGTGTCGACGACGACCGGGGCGCCCGGGGTCAGGAAGCCGTGGCCCGATCCGTCGAGCGAGGCGGTGGCGGTGAGCGGGGTGCCGGAGGGCGCGGGCGCGCCGAACGCGACCCCCGCACCGGCCCGGGCCGCCGTGCCCGACTCGGCGGCGGCCGAACGGGAACCCGTCGCGTCGGCGAGCTTCCACCGGGCCACGGGCGCGGGCCCCTCCCCGGTCAGGAAGGAGTAGTCGGTGCGCGGGCCACGGTTGCCCGCGCGGTCCTGCGCCTGCACGGAGAGGACCTGGCGGCCGGACTTCTCCGGCACGAAGCTGATCTCGGCCGAACCGTCGGGCCGGACGTCGGCCATGCGCGGCAGCTCACCGTTGAAGGCGTAGGCGAATCCGACGATGTCCCCGGCCTGCGCCGTGAAGCGGAAGGTTCCCCGGACCCCGGCGCCGGGCGTCCACGTGTTGTCGTCCGGATAGTCGGAGGAGGTGACGACCGGGACGTCGGGGTGGGTGCGGTCGTACACGAACTCGCAGGGCGCGCCCGGCCCTTCGCTGCTCCAGGCGGAGACACCCGCGTCGTTGACGGCCCGCACCCGCCAGGACACGACGGTCTCGTCGGGGATGGTGTCCGGCAGCTGCCAGCTGAACGGAGCGGTGTCGAGCAGCGTGCTGGTGGTCGTGGTCACGCGCTCCTCGACGCCGCCCTCGCCCTGCCACCACGCCTCGAACTCGCCCCGGACCTTGCTCGCTTCACCGGGCTGCCCGCCGCCCGGCCCGTACAGCCGCGCCGTCAGCCGCGGCACGGACCCCACGTACGGCCGTTTCTCGCCGGATACGCACGCCGAGTTCTCCGTCGCCAGATCGGCGATCCGCGGCTGCTTCGGCGGGAGCCCGGCACCCGCCGCCAGTACGGTGCCCGGCGTCGCCAGCACCGTCCCGGCGGCGATCGCGGCCGCTACGGCCGCCCGTCTCGCTCGTCCCTGTCCCGTACGTCCTGTCATGCGCGTCCCCTCCCCGGTTCTGCCCTTGAAGATCGGAGATCAAGAGCTGAGCGAGGTTAGCAACCGGACGCGCCACCGCCACCGGTATATCCGTACGCGGAACGACCGGCTCAGCCCGCCGCCAGCGTCTCCACGTCGCAGACCTGGGCTTCTGCGCGGCGGCGATGCGCCGGACCCCGTCAGACCCCGTCGAGGCCGACGGCGTACATGGCGGTCACCGGGGAGTCCGTCGGCGGGGACAGCGCCTCGCGGGTGAAAGCACCAGCACTGATCTCCGGCAGGCCGGTCCCATCCCCGTACACGATCGACGCCTTCAGTCGGTGTACTCCTTGAGCTTCTCGGTGTCGAGCGTGAAGCCGACCGGCTCGGGCAGCTCGACGAGCGCGCCGAAGGGCCGGGTGGTGGCGGAGCGGTACGCGCCCTTCTCCGGCTCGGTGAAGACGGTGACCGAGCACGCCTCGCGGTCGACGAGCAGGTAGACCGGAATGCCGGCCGCCGCGTAGCCGTCGGGCTTCTCGACCCGGTCACGCCGGTTGGTGTCGGCGTCGCGGGAGGTGACCTCCACGGTCATCAGTACGCCGGTGGGGGGCCGCCCACTCCCCCGCCCCGGCGAAGTGTTCGTCGGGCGCGAGGACGCCGTCGGGGCGGGCGCGGCCCTTGCGGTACGTCTCGACGGCGAGGCCACAGGCCGGGTAGAGCCACAGGTCCGCCCGGTGCTCCAGACACCGCTTCATCAGCCACATCACGATCTGTCCGTGCGTTCCGTCGGCCGGAGGCTTCGTCCGCGCCTTCCCGCCGATGAACTCCAGACGCACCAGCTCCGGCGCGCGACGGGACAGCTCCTCGAACTCCTCCACGGACATCTCGGGCTCACCCCGCGCGCGCCCGTTCACCTGCGCGACCTCGGGGCCGGGAGGACCGGACGGACGGTGGCCGAGCGGAGTTCGGCCATGCGGGCGGCGACGTCGACCTCGGCGCGCGGGCGGGCCAGGAAGGTGTCGGGCACGTCGCCGGTCAGGCCGGCCGCCTCGTCGCGGGCGACCTGGGCACGGCAGTCGGAGCACACGCCGTGGTCCAGCGTGGTCGTCGTCTCGTCCTCGTCGCAGAAGAGGCACATCATCACCATGCCCACGATCTGCTCGCTCGGGTGGTCGTTCTCCGGCCGGGGTGCGGGGCTGGGCGGCATCTTGGTCTCCAGTCGTTTACGGAGGAGGGGTCCGGCGGAGTGCACGGACGCCGGCAGGCCCGAGGTCAGGGCCTGGGTGATCTGTTCGCGGCCGACGCCGCGCGCCAGCCACTCCCCGACCAGGTGTTCCAGCTGCACGCAGTCGCCCTCGGAGAGCTGGAGCCGGGGCTCGCGGCGGCCGAGCCCGGCGAGGACGTCGTACGCCTCCGAGCGCGGCGCGCGGACGCCGGGCTCGGGCTCCCCGGCCGCTGCGGCGGCAGCGGGGGCCGGGGGCCGGTCGACGGCAGCGGGGGCCGGGGGCCGGTCGACGGCAGCGGGGGCCGGGGGCTGGCCGGGCGCGTCCAGGCCCCGGACGAACCGCACATGGGCGGCCCACCAGGCGGCGTCGCGGGCGGTCCGGGAGAAGTACGTACGCGTCACCCAGCGCATCTGGCCGTCGGCCACGGTGACATGGACCCTGATGCGCCGCAGATGCCCGGCCCGGGTCAGCCGGTCGAGCGCGCTGCGGCACGCCTGCTGCCCGAAGTCCGGCAGCTCCTCGGCGAGCACTTTGTAGCCGATCGCCGCGCCTTCGGGGAGCCGGTCGACATACGCGGCGATGGCCGCCTCACGCGGCTCCAGACCGGCGAAGTCGTCGGCGCGGGGCGGGGCTTGGTCGGGGGCGTGACGCTTTCCGTACCCGGCTTTCGCCATGGGGTGGGCGGGTGCGCGCAGGGCGGCACTAAGGTTGGCGGCAGCCATGGGGATCGTCTTTCTAAGGGGATCGATCTCTTACGGTCAGACCCCGGTCGGTGTTGGTAGCACCACCGGGGTTGTCCGTTTTACGGATAGTGGGTTGCTGATCGTGAACCTAGAGCGTGCGTACGCTCCGGCGCAACCCGGTCACCAACCGTCACTTCTGGTCGAATTCGCGCAGCCCACAGGGCGGTTCGAAACCTGGTCAGGGATCGGGGAGGGAGGGTGGGTGGGTTGAACCCAACCACCCATACCTACAGAGAGAGCTCGAAGCCCGGTGCTCGGGGCTCGGGGCTTGAGCCTCGGGCGGACCTGCGGGATCGCGGTATCGCACCGCGCCCTGTCCGGTTCAGCCGAAGATGGCGCCCTCGCGATCAACCCGCTCGCCGCCGCCCGCTACGTCGCGGTCATGGTGCCTCCCCCAGCCCCAGCGGCGCCGGGATGAGCGGCTCATCGTTCAGAGCCCGGCAATCCTGGCCGCGATCCCACCACAGCCGGCGGTCCGGGGCCAGCCTGGTGCGGCACTAGATTCGCCGCGTGACCGAGCCTTCTTACCTGTCCGAGGTCCGGGAGTCGTACGACACCGTGGCCAACGCCTACGCCGCCCTCGTCAAGCCCCCATCAGAGCTGGACCCGTTGTCACGCTCGATGCTGACCGCGTTCGCCGAACTCGTGCAGGCATCTGGCCGAGGACCGGTCGCGGACCTGGGGTGCGGCCCGGGCAAAGTGACGGCGCACCTCGCCGGGCTCGGGGTGTCGCCGATCGGCATCGACGTGTCCCCGAAGATGATCGAACTGGCGCGCACCGCCTTTCCGGACCTGCCTTTCTCCGTGGGATCCATCACCGCCCTGGAGTTCGCGGACGACGCACTCGGCGGCATCCTGGCCTTCTACTCCACCCATCACACGCCTCTCGAGCTGCTGCCGCTCGTGTTCGCCGAGTTCCACCGCACCCTGGCACCCGGTGGACATCTGCTCCTCGTGGGCCACGTCGGTTCCGGTGAGCACCGTCGTCCTACACAGGCCTACGGCGGCCTTCCCGTGTCCTTCGAGTCCTACCGCCTGCCTCCGGGCCGACTTGCGCAGTTGCTGCACGGGGCCGGGTTCACCATCGACGCTCAACTGGTGCAGGAGCCCGACGAAAAGCTGACATGGAAGATCGCCAGCTTCCTTGCCCACAAGCCGGCCTCCCAGAAGGCCGGCTCGACTTCTTAACCTCCTGAGATCGCCAGGCCACACCCTTGCGCAGGACGTAGATGGTGCCGGCCAGCAGGACGACTGCCTGGCAGAGTCCCCGCAAGTCGGCTGGCGTTCCCAGCCACAAGGATGGTCCGTCAGTGCCCCATGGGGAACCGGAAGACCGTCGACTCCCTGGCCGTGAAACCCAGCCGCTCGTACATCCGGTTCGCCGCCTCACGGTCCGGACGAGACGTGAGGTCCACTGTCCGTGCTCCCGCATCACGAGCCAACCCCAAAGCATGCCGAGTCAGTGCCCCTGCCACTCCCTGGCCGCGTGCCGAACGGTCGACAACCACATCCTCCACCCGAGCCCGAAGCCCAGATGGAAGGGGGAACAGCAGCAGCGTCAGCGTCCCGACGATTTCGCCCGCTACACGCGCCACCAACACGATGTTGGAGTCGCACCGCACCAACCGTCCAACAGCTTCATAGTCCAGAGGCTTCGCAGTCGTCGACAGTTGCGGCAACAGGCGGCCGAACGCATCCACAACTTCCTGGCTGGGCTGCTGAACGACTTCCACTCCGACACTCATGGGCGAGAGCCTATCGATAACCTCCGGCGCTATCCGGGGACAAGTGACCGGACATGGCGTCCTCGCGGAGGGCGTCGACAGGGATCTCAGGACGCCGGCCCGCCGTCTCCGTCGCGGTCGCGGCGTACGTCCTCCCGGATGCGCTCCGCCATCAGGTCGGCGAGCGGATCCCTCACGTCCCAGGAGTGCGCGGCGGGGTGCCGGTCGTACAGCACGCAGGCGTCTCCGTCCTTGACGGACAGCCGGTGGATGACGGCCGGGCACGGCAGCAGTTCCGCGAAGCGGAACTTCCGCCGCCCGTCGCCGTCGGTCCAGAACATCCACAGATCCCGCCCGGACGGAGCCGAGGCCGACCAGAGCTGGGCCGCGTGCTCGGCCCCCTCCTCGTGCTCGCCGAGCTCACAGAGCAGGAACTCATCCAGATCGGGCGCTTCCGACGCCTGCCCCGGCCCCTCCGCCAGGCCCATGAGCGCGACCCGCGCACCCATCTCGGGGAGTTCACTGAAGGCGGTGCACTGCAACACGACGCTCATCCTTACCGGAGAGAAGAGAGAGGGACAGATACAGAGACAGAGGCACGCGCGGGGGCGGGGGCGGGGGCCAGGGGGCGCATGACCAGCCCGTACCAGGACGCGGTGTCCCGGGCGACGAACTCGTACGGCAATCCCTCCGCGAGCCGCCCCAGCGCGTAGTCGTGCTCACGGACACTGCCCGCCCAGGACCGGAGTTCGGCCGGCGCGTCACGCCGGCCCCCCACGGGAGCCAGGTACAGCGCACGGGCCGGTACCCAGGGCACGTACGGGTCCGGATCGAGCGCGTCCGCGAAACGCCGGGCCTGCCGCCGCAGCCAACACAGCGCCAGCCGCCGCGTCGGCGCGAGAACCCCGCCCAGCCGGACAGTCCTCACCGCGTCACCACCGTGACTCTCGGCGACATACCAACACCCCCGCACCTGGACCGCGTTCACAGCACCTCACCCCGACTGCGGGCATTCAGCCGCGCCGTCCTGGCCCGAAGCTGCTCTATCAGGAGCGCCGGCCGGACACGGTGAGGCTCCGCCTCCCACTCCGCCCCACCACCCACCGGCCGCAACGACCAGTAAGGGCCGGCCACCCCACGGAACTCCCCCACCCGGTCACCACGACCGGCGTCCACCACGAACGTTCCAAGGGCCGGAGGGTCAGAAGGCTCCTGCGCATTCGGACAAGCGTTCTCGCCATACACCTATCGCTCCTCTCTGTAGCCAATTGACTACCGGGGCGATTCAGCGTGACCTACGGTCGACATGTCTTCAACTTACGCAAACTGACAGGCAAGTTAGGTGTCGCATGGTGAACCGGAAGGAACTGGATCCCGAGCGGTCGGCGAACGCCGCGTTCGGAGCACTTCTCCGCAGCTTGCGGGACGAGCGCGGCTTGACACAGGACGAGCTCGGCGCCCTCATGAGGTGCTCGGGGGCGCATATTTCCGCCGTGGAAACTGGCAGACGGTCTCCAACTGACGCCTTTGCGGCAAAGGCTGACAGGGCGCTGGGCACAGGTGACCGCCTACAGCGTCAGAGCCGGGCCGTCAGGTACACGGCACTGTTGGAGGGATTCCCGGCGTACGTGAAGCACGAGGAGCGCGCGGCGGAGATCCGGCTGTACGAGGTCGGAGTCATCCCGGGGTTGCTCCAGACACCGGAGTACGCGGCCACGCTGGAGGCCGACGCCGTACGCAGGGAAGCGATCACTCAGGAACAGGCCGATGAGCGTGTCGCGTTGGTGGCACAGCGGCAGGCCGCACTCGTGCGCTCCCCGACCCCCTTGTTGTTCGCGGTCCTGGACGAGGGGTGCCTTCTCCGGCCGATGGGTGGTCCGGCGGTCATGGCAGCTCAATTCGACCGGCTGCTGGCCTTCGCCGAGCAGCCGAACACCGTGCTTCAGATCGCCCCGTTCCAGATGGGGGAGCGTCGACCGTTCAGTCTGCCGATCACCCTCCTGACCATGCCCGACCGCTCGCTGATGTCGTACGCCGAGTCCGCCCAGCACGGGTATCTGGAACGCAACAACACACTCGTCCTCCCCCTGTTGACGGCCTACCATCAACTACAGGCAGAGGCGCTGTCGCAAGCGGCTTCCGTAGCCATGATCAGAAAGTTACGAAAGGGCATCCAGTGACGACCGAAACCCCCCGTTGGTTCACGTCCTCGTACAGCGGTAACGGCGGCCAGTGCGTCGAGGTCGCCACCAACCTCGCCACCCCGCACGGCATCGTCCCCGTCCGCGACTCCAAGAACGTCAGCGGCCCGGCCCTGACCATCCCCGCCACCGCGTTCACCGCGTTCGTCACGGGCGTCCGAGCCGGGGACTTCGGCACCGCCTGAGCCACCCGAGCAGACAGCCCCACTGTGCCCGCACGGTGGGGCTTCGCCATGCACGGGGCCCGTTCAGCCCGCCGTCAGCGTCTCCACGTCGAAGACCTGGGTGTTCTGCGCGGCGGCGATACGCCAGAGCCCGTCGTCCTTGGCGAGTACGTACGTCGGGGTGCCGGGGACCGCCTCCGGGTGGGCGGCCATCAGCTCGGAGGGGTCCTCCTGGCCGTGGAATATCTCGTCCAGGAATCGGCCTCCGTCCCGGGTGGCCGGGCGCTGGCGGATCTTGACGGCGGCGATGTCGGGGCGGATGAAGAGGACCAGGTCGACCGTGTACGTGGCGGTCACCGGGGAGTCCGCCTGCGGGGGCAGCACCTTGCGGGTGAAGGCGCTGATCTCCGGCAGGCCGGTCAGCCGCTTGCCGTGGGCCGTGGTCCAGATGGCGTCCGCGCGGAAGCCGTCGAGGAAGGCGTCGGGCAGCGCGTTCTGCTGGGCGTGCTGCACGCCGGCGACGAACGCGACGATGGCGTCCACGTCCTCCTGCGGGGCGGGCACTCCGATGACGGTGGGCGTGGTGGCGGTGGGCGTGGCGCTCATGAGGAATCTCCTTGCGGGGCGCGGCCGTTGCGTCGGCCGTTCACCAGGAGCCTCGGCCCTCAAGCGCGGTTGAGGTCAAGTGGCGGAGGTCCCGGCCAACCGGCTTGATCTCAAGGCTGGTTGAGGTTCTAGCGTTCCCGTCATCGAGCAAGCCATGACCGGACAGAGGAGCGCTCAGCGATGATTTTGGTGACCGGTGCGACCGGGAATGTCGGCAGCGAACTGGTACGGCAGTTGTCCGTGGACGGGCGTGGGGCCGGCGTCCGGGCGCTGACCCGGGACGCGGCACGGGCCGGGGCCGCGTTGCCCGACGAGGTCGAGGTGGCGGAAGGCGATCTGGGAAGGGCCGAGTCGCTGACGTCCGCACTGGGCGGGGTGCGTTCGCTGTTCCTGGTCTCGGGCGTCGGCGACGACGCCCGAGTGCTCGACGCCGCCCGGGACGCGGGGGTCGAGCACGTGGTGCTGGTCTCCTCCATCACCGTCATGACCCATCCGCACCTCGGCCCGGCGCGGGCGAATCTCGCCGTCGAACACCGGCTGCGGGAGAGCGGGATGGAGTGGACCGTCCTGAGGCCGACGCAGTTCGCCTCCAACACCCTCTGGTGGGCGCGGTCCGTGCGCGACGAGTCCGTGGTGCGCGTGCCGTACGCGGACGTCGGGCTGCCGACCGTCCACCCCGCCGACATCGCCTCGGTGGCCCGTGCGGCGCTGACCGTGCCTGATGGTCACCGGGGGCGGACCTACCCGCTCACCGGGCCGGAGCTGATCAGCCCGCGGCAGCAGGCCGACGAGCTGGGGCGGGTGCTGGGCCGGGAGGTGGCCTGCGTCGGAATCACCCGGGACGAGGCGTACGCGCCGATGGCCGCGATGATGGGGGCCGAGGTCGCGGACAGCGTCCTCGACCTGATGGGCGGCGACGTCAACGACGCGCTGCTGGCCGTCCACGACACCGTGGACCGGGTCACCGGCTCGCCCGCCCGCCCCTACCGCCGCTGGGCCGAGGAAAACGCCGACGCGTTCCGGTGACCGCCCGCACGTTCCGGTGGGACAGCTGGTGGCTACTTCACCGGGCGCAGGCCCAGCGGTCCCGCGATCTCCTCCAGCATCACGCGGCCCGCCTCCTCGGCGAGGTCCTCCTCGCCCGGGTCCTGGTCGATGTCCAGGCCGTCCAGCTCCTCCAGGGGCTGGCCGAGGCGGATGTGGGCCACCAGGGACTGGAGGGCGCGGAGGGTGGCGGAGGCGGTGGAGCCCCAGTTGGAGAAGTACGAGAACTGCCACCACCACAGCGCCTCGGCGGTGCGCTCGGCGTCGTAGTGCGCGAGGCCGTGGCCGAGGTCGGTGACCAGGTCGGCCAGGTCGTCGGAGATCCGGTGCGGGACCGGGGCCTTGCGGGGCTCGTAGGGGTCGAAGACCTCGGAGTAGACGTCGATCGGCTCCAGCAGCACCGCGAACCGCTCGCGCAGGCCGTCCGCGTCCGGCTCGGGGCCGAGGTCCGGTTCGTACCTCTCGTCGGGCAGGACGTCCTCGTACGCGCCGAGGCGGCCGCCCGCGAGCAGGAGCTGCGAGACCTGGAGGAGCAGGACCGGGACGGCCTCTTCCGGCTCGTCGACCTTGGACACCTCGGTGACCGCGACGATGAACGTCTTGATCTGGTCCGCGATCTGGACGGCGAAGTCGCCCGGGTCCTGCGTGACGGAGTTCAGCGTGGCGTCAGACATCGAGGGGACCTCCCGTGGGCGCGGTCACAGACGGTGAAGCGGACGACGAAGGGGACAACGAAGGGGATGACGAAAGGGATGACGAAAACGAAGCGGGCAGCGGAGTTGACTGCGGTACGTGACGGGGGCGTACGGCGGTGGTGTCAGACATCCAGCAGCCGCCTCCCCTCGAAGGCACGGCCCAGGGTGACCTCGTCGGCGTACTCCAGGTCGCCGCCGACCGGCAGGCCGCTGGCCAGCCGGGTCACTCTGAGGCCCATCGGCTTGACCATCCGCGCCAGGTACGTCGCGGTGGCCTCGCCCTCCAGATTGGGGTCGGTCGCGAGGATCAGCTCCGTGATGGAGCCGTCCGCGAGCCGCGCCAGCAGCTCGCGGATGCGCAGGTCGTCCGGGCCCACGCCCTCGATGGGGCTGATCGCCCCGCCCAGGACGTGGTAGCGGCCCCGGAACTCACGCGTCCGCTCGATCGCCACGACGTCCTTGGGCTCCTCGACCACACAGATGACGCTCCGGTCGCGGCGCGCGTCCCGGCAGATCCCGCACTGCTCCTGCTGCGCGACATTGCCGCACACCTCGCAGAACCGGACCTTGTCCTTGACCTCCAGGAGGGAGTGCGCGAGCCGTCGTACGTCCGTGGGCTCGGCCTGAAGGATGTGGAAGGCGATCCGCTGCGCGCTCTTGGGACCGACGCCGGGCAGCCTGCCCAGTTCGTCGATGAGGTCCTGAACAACGCCTTCGTACAACGGAACGCCTTTCTTTGCTTTCTGCTCCGTACCGTAGTGGGTACGGGTCGGTACCAGTAGGCCTCGCGGGCCTGGCTCCGTCCGGTCCGGTCAGAACGGTCAGAGCGGTTGGCCCGGTGGGCCCGGTCCGGTCAGAACGGCAGGCCGGGGATGCCGCCCCCGCCGCCCAGGCCCTGGGCCAGCGGGCCGAGCTTCTCCTGCTGGAGCGCCTGCGCGTTCTCGTTGGCCGCCTGGACGGCCGCGACGACGAGGTCGGCGAGCGTCTCGGTGTCCTCCGGGTCCACCGCCTTGGGGTCGATCACCAGGGCTCGGAGCTCGCCGGAGCCGGTCACGGTGGCCTTCACGAGACCGCCGCCCGCCTGTCCGTCGACCTCGGTCCTGGCCAGTTCCTCCTGGGCCGCCGCGAGATCCTGCTGCATCTTCTGGGCCTGCTGGAGCAACTGCTGCATATTGGGCTGACCACCACCGGGAATCACGGTCACTCCTGGCATTTCGACGACAAATGTTTCGGTAAGCCGAGCCTACGTGCTCCCCGGTCACCGCGCTCCACCCGCCAGGGACCAACTCTTTCGGGTGAGATTCAGGAAGCGGCGTGAGTGCTCCTATACCTGACCAGCGGCCGTACGCAGGCCGGAATCCCGCGATTCCGACCCCACGGCCCACCATTCGGCGGTAGGAAGGGCATGCGCATCGACACACGAGCGTGCATGTGCGATGACGCAGAGTTACCCCGCAGGGGGGTCGTCGGTCGCGCGGCCCGCCCCGCCCTCTCCGGGCCGGTCGGGTCCGGTTCGGGGAAGCCCTACGCGTCCGTCCCGTCCGTCAGAGTGCAGAGGAGTGCCCCGGTGAGTCAGCCGGAGATGCAGCCCGAGGGGCCGCCCCGCAAGGAGTCCGATGCGGGATCCGGTGAAAACGGAGTTGAGCATTCCGATTCCGGCCCGGGCAGGGGACGCCCCGCCGGGGGCGATCTGACCGGGCGCCCGTTCCCCCTCGGCGACTGGGGCGAGCCGGCCGAGCGGCTCGACGAGCTCTACCGCTGGGTCGAGACCGGGGCGCTGGACACGGCCGACTGGTATCTCAACGACCGGGTCTGGAAGCGCCGGGCCGCCAGGGCCCTGCGGATGGGCGCCGCCGCCGGGGTGGTCGCCGGGGCCGCCCTGCCGCTGCTCGACCTGACCGGCACCCTGAGCGGCTCGGCGGGCTGGGGCTATCTGTCCCTGCTGCTGGGGGCCGCGTGCATGGCCTGCGACCGGTACTTCGGTCTCACCTCCGGGTGGATAAGAGACCTCGCCACGGCCCAGGCCGTGCAGCGGCGGCTCCAGGTGCTCCAGTTCGACTGGGCCTCGGAGTGCGTACGGGAGATGCTCGGGCCGACCGAGGGCACGGCCAGCGAGGCGGCCGATCGGTGCCTGGGGGTGCTGCGGAGGTTCTCCGAGGACGTCACCGAGCTGGTGCGGTCGGAGACGGCGGACTGGATGGTGGAGTTCCGGGCGGGGCCCGCGCCGATGGGCATGCAGGCCCTGGCGACGGGGAGCGCCGGGGGGCGCGGCGAGTCGGCGGCGCCGGGGCGGTTCTCGATGCCGTCGGTGGCGGCGCGGCCGAACATGCCGCGGCAGCGGCCGCCGGAGTCGCCGCCGCGGTGAGGAGTCCGGGGCGGGGCCGGGGGCCGAGGGCGGGGTGAGGCTTGGGGGGGCGCTGCCCCCGGGCCCCCGGTCCTCCATCGCCGGACGGGCTTGATTCTGGCCTCCCGGTCCGGTGGCCTAGCTGAAGATGATCATTGAGCCCTGGGCCAGGCTGCGGGTCGCAGCCGCGTGGAGGCCGAGCCAGACGTGGCGTTCCCGGGCGAACGGGCTGTCGTCGTCGTAGGGGACCGGGTCCGCCGGTTCCTCCAGGGCCGTGGGGCCGGAGGGCGGTCGCGGGGCGGCCGGCGGGTTGGCCGGGTCGATGCCGATGGACGGGGCGACGAACTCCAGCTCGCGCAGCAGCCCGTGCGCGGAGCCCAGCGGTCCGCCGCCCGCCAGGAGCGCGTCGTCGGACAGGGGGGCCGGGAAGTCCACCGGGACGTACGCCCCGGCGTGGTCGTAGTGCCACACCAGATGCGACTGCTGCGCGGCCTGCTCGAACATTTCGAGGAGCTGCTCGTAGTCGCCGTCGAGACCCGCGACGGGTGTGACGGCCAGGCCGCTCAACTGGAGCAGGTAGGCGCGGCGCAGGAAGTGCAGGGCGTCGTAGTCGAAGCCGGCCACGGGGGCGACTTCCCCGTTGAGGCCCGGCATGTAGGCGTAGACGGGGACGGGCGGCAGCCCGGCGTCGTTCAGCGCCTTGTCGTAGACGGCGATCTCTTCGGCGAACGGATTGTCGGCGCTGTGGCACAGCACATCGACGAGGGGGACCAGCCACAGGTCACAGGCCACGAAGTCTCGCTCTCCAACGTGTTCGGGCGATCGTCGGAACAGCGTAATGCGGGGCGATCCTCACGCACAGTGCCCCGGGGTCTTCGGAGACTCCCCGGAGACCTCGGGCTCCCCGGGCTCCCCGGGCTCCCCGGGCTCCCCGGGCTCCCCGGGCTCCCCGGGCGTCTCGGGCGTCTCGGACTCCGGAGGGCCCGGCGGTCCGGGGGCGTCTCCCCCGACCGCCTGCGCGTCCAGCCGGTCCGCCCAGGCGAGCGAGTGCGCGTAGTAGGAGTGCATGGCGGCGTGGACCTGCTCGTGGTCGCCCCGGGCGATGGCCTCGACCAGGTCCTCGTGGCCGAACCACAGCACGTCCTCGTCCATGCCGTCGCGGCGCAGCCGGTGCACGGCGAACACCCAGGCCTGCACGCGGAGCCGGGTGAGGAAATCGGAGACGTACGGGTTGAGGACGAACTGCCCCAGCTCCCGCCAGAACCGCAGGTCGTACCCGATCAGTACGTCGAGGTCGCCGCCCTTCGCCGCGCGGACCGCCTCCGCCGCCCGGCGGCGGATCGAGGCGAGCCCCTCGGGCCGGACCGCGACCCGCTCGGCGGGGTTGCGGAAGAGGCCCTCGACGACGAGGGCGCGGGCCTCGGCCATCGCGCGGAAGTCGGCGACGGTGAATTCGCGCACCTGGAAGCCGCGGTGCTGGTCGGAGGCGAGGAGCCCCTGTGCGGAGAGGTCGAAGAGCGCCTCACGGACGGGTGTCGCGGAGACCCCGTACTGCTCGGCGATCTGCTTGACAGTGAACTCCCGGCCCGGCGGAAGACGCCCTGCCAGCACCTCGTCACGCAGCGCGTCGGCGATCTGCTGGCGCAGGGTGTTGCGCGTCACGCCTCCGCTCGGACTCATACCGGCCCCCATCCGTCCGTCTGCCCCTGCCCGTCCCCTGCCCCCGTACACCGACCGTTCCGGCGTCGGCCGTTCCCGGCCTTGGCCGTTTCCGGCGGGGGTCATTTCTGGTTCGGGTCACCTTAAGCCAGAGCCGCCGCCGTGCCCGATTCCGGGCACGGCGGGGGTGCGCACAGGGTCGATCGCGTACGGAGCCGAACAGTCCGGTTACCCGGCGTGCGGGCCGGGAGGCGGTTACGCGCCCTGCACCGTGTACGTGTCGGCGACGGAGAGAGCGACGTCCAGGGCCGCCAGCCCTTCCTTGGCCTCGGCCTCGGAGACGTTGCAGGCGGGGACGGCATGGGTCCGGTTCATGTTGATGAACGGCCACAGTCCCTGCTTCTTCGCCGCCGCGCCGAAGGCCGCCATGGGGGCGTTGGCCTCGCCCGAGGCGTTGTACGGGACGAGCGGCTCGCGGGTCTCCCGGTCGCGGACCAGGTCCAGCGCCCAGAACGCGCCGAGGCCGCGCACCTCGCCCACCGAGGGGTGGCGTTCGGCGAGTTCGCGCAGGCCGGGGCCGAGGACCTTCTCGCCGATCCGGGCCGCGTGCTCGACGACCTTCTCGTCCTCCATCACGCCGATGGTGGCGACGGCGGCGGCGCAGGCCAGCGGGTGTCCGGAGTAGGTGAGGCCGCCGGGGTAGGGGCGGGTCTCGAAGGTCGCGGCGATCTCGGCGTTGATGGCGACGCCGCCCAGCGGTACGTAACCGGAGTTGACGCCCTTGGCGAAGGTCAGCAGGTCCGGCACGACGTCGAAGTGGTCGGCGGCGAACCAGGCACCGGTGCGGCCGAATCCGGCCATCACCTCGTCGAGCACGAAGACGATCCCGTACCGGTCGCAGATCTCGCGGACGCCCGCCAGATAGCCCGGCGGCGGGGTCATGATGCCCGCCGTGCCCGGGATGGTCTCCAGGATGATCGCGGCGATGGTGGCCGGGCCCTCGAAGGCGAGGGTGTCCTCCAGGTGCTGGAGGGCGCGGGCGCACTCCTCGGCCTCGTTCGCCGCGTGGAACGGGGAGCGGTAGAGGAACGGGGCCCAGAAGCGGACGACGCCCGCCGAGCCGTTGTCGGAGGGCCAGCGGCGCGGGTCCCCGGTGAGATTGATCGCGGTGGAGGTGCCCCCGTGGTACGAGCGGTAGGCGGAGAGCACCTTCGTGCGGCCGGTGTGCAGCCGGGCCATGCGGATGGCGTTCTCGACGGCCTCGGCCCCGCCGTTGGTGAAGAAGATCTTGTCCAGGTCGCCCGGGGTGCGCTCGGCGATGAGGCGTGCGGCCTCGGAGCGCGCCTCGATCGCGAACGCGGGCGCGAAGGTGGCGAGCTTGCCCGCCTGCTCCTGGATCGCGGCGATCACGGTGGGGTGCTGGTAGCCGATGTTGGTGTAGACGAGCCCGCTGGTGAAGTCCAGGTAGCGGTTGCCGTCGTAGTCCCAGAAGTAGGACCCCTCGGCGCCGGCGACGGCGAGCGGGTCGATGAGGCCCTGGGCGGACCAGGAGTGGAACACGTGCGCGCGGTCCGCGGCCTTCACGGCCGCACCGGCCGCGGGGTCGGCGGACGGGGCATGAGGGGCATGAGGGGTCATGCGGCGAGCGTAGGCGCTGATGGGGGCCGCCTCCATGGCCACCTTGTACGGCCTGGGGCGGATGGATCGGCAGGGTGTCGGGTCCGGGGGCGGTGGGGGGTCCGGGGGCGGTGGGGCCCCTCTCCCCTTCATTGACAGCATGCTGTCGTCATGACAGTCTTCTGTCATCGAGCCGAGGAGGTCATCATGACCAGCAGCAGCGACAGAACCGCACATCTCGCCGTCTACGACACCTTCGCCGACTGGGAGACCGGCCACACCACGGCCCATCTCGCGCAGAACGGCTACACCGTGCGGACCGTGGGGCTGACCCGGGAGCCGGTGACGACCATGGGCGGCCTGCGGATCCAGCCCGACCTGGCGTTGGACGAACTGCGCCCGCAGGACAGCTCGTTGCTGATCCTGACCGGTGCGTCCGGGTGGGACGCGGGGGACACTCTCGCCCCGTTCGCGCGGGCGGCCCGGGACTTCCTGGACTCGGGGGTCCCGGTCGCGGCGATCTGCGGGGCGACGGCCGGGCTGGCCCGGGAGGGGCTGCTGGACGGCCGCGCGCACACGAGTGCGGTCTCCTTCTACCTGGCGGCGACGGGGTACGCGGGCGGCTCACGGTACGTGGAGGCGGACGCGGTCACGGACGGCGGGCTGATCACGGCCGGGCCGACGGAGCCGGTGGCGTTCGCGCGGGAGGTCTTCGCGCTGCTCGGGGTGTACGGGCCGGAGAAGCTGGACGCGTGGTACCGGCTTTTCCACGACTCGGACGCGAGCGCGTACGAGGTGTTGCAGGGTGAGTGAGGGCGCGGGGCACGTCCCGTCCGAGCAGGAGTTGCTGAGCCGGGCGGCGGTGACGGTGTTCCGGCTGAACGGGCAGTTCCTCTCGGTGGCCGACGAGTTGGCGCGGCCGGGCGGTCTCACGGCGGCGTGGTGGCAGGTGCTGGGGGCGGTGACGCGGGAGTCGTTGCCGGTGGCGGGGATCGCCCGGACGATGGGGATCACCCGGCAGAGCGTGCAGCGGATCGCGGACCTGCTGGTCGGGCGGCGGCTCGCGGAGTACGCGGAGAATCCGGCCCATCGCCGCGCGAAGCTGTTGCGGGCGACGGAGGCGGGGCGGGAGGCGGTCACCCGGATCGGCCCGCCGCACGCGGAGTTCGCCGCGAGGCTCGCGGGGGAGGTGGGGGTGGAGGAGTTGGCGGCGGCCGTGGGCGCGCTGGAGCGGTTGTCGGGGGCCCTGGACACCCTCACCGCCGCGGACCGGGCCGAGGGAAGTCCGTCCGGCGCTTGAGGACGGAACCGTGCCGATGTCGGTCCTCGGGCCTGCCGGGTTGGCTCCTCCGGAGTACCGGCGTCGTTGCGCGCGTCGCCCCTGTCCGATCAAGGGTTCCGTCCTCAAACGCCGGACGGGCTGGAGAGTGCGGGGCCGGCGTCGGGGGGCGGCGCTATCCTCGTGCGGGCCGCACGGGGAGGAAGCGCACCATGGACAAGCTCGGGTTCGACGACCCGCACCGCATCGGTGCGTACCGCCTCCTCGGCCGCCTGGGCGAGGGCGGCATGGGCCAGGTCTTCCTCGCCCGCTCCGACCGCGGCCGCACCGTCGCCCTCAAGCTTGTCCGCCGCGAGCTCGCCGAGCAGCCCGAATTCCGGGCCCGCTTCCGCCAGGAGGTCCGTGCCGCGCACCGCGTCGGCGGGGCCTGGACGGCACCGGTGCTGGACTCCGACACCGAGGCCCCCGTCCCCTGGGTCGCCACCGGTTACGTCGCCGGGCCCTCCCTCCAGCGCATCGTCTCGGGCCGCCCCGGCGCCCCGGTCACGGCCTCGGGGGCGTACGGACCGCTGCCGTTGCGTTCCGTACGGTTCCTCGGCTCCGGGCTCGCCCACGCGCTCCAGCACATCCATGGGGCCGGGCTCATCCACCGGGACCTGAAGCCCTCCAACGTCCTGATGACCATCGACGGCCCCCGGGTCATCGACTTCGGGATCGCCCGCGCCCTGGAGGCCGTGCCCGACGGCGATCTGACCCGTACCGGGGCTCTGGTCGGCTCCCCCGGCTTCATGGCCCCCGAGCAGGTGCGCGGCGAGCGCGTGACCACCGCGTGCGACGTGTTCTGCCTCGGGTCCGTCCTCGCGTACGCCGCTTCGGGCCGGCTGCCGTTCGGTACGACGGAGAGCGGCGGGGTCCACGCCCTGATGTTCCGGATAGCCCAGGACGCCCCGGACCTGACCGGGGTTCCGGAGGACCTGGCCGGCGTCGTCCGGGACTGCCTGGCGAAGGACCCGGCGGCCCGCCCCGGCACCGACGAGATCCTGGCCCGCCTCGGCGAGGCGCAGGGGCAGGCGCAGGCGCAGACGGACGAACCCTGGCTGCCCGCCACCCTGCTCGCCCAGCTCGGCCGCCATGCCGTGGGGTTGCTCGACGCGGAGGACCCGGAGGACCCAGAAGACCCGGAGAACCCGGATGAGCCGGATGACCCACGCGGCCGGCAAGCTCCGCACGGCCCTCCAGGCACCCTGGACGCCCAGGGCTCCCAGGGCTCCCAGCATCCGCAGCGCCCCCACACCCCCCAGTACCCCAACGCCGCCCCGGCGAGCCCGGCGACGGCCGGTAGCCCCGCACGGCCGCCCGTCGCCCCGATACCACCCGGGCCCCACCCGTACGCTCCGCACCACGCCCCGTACGGCACCCCCGCCGCCCCGCAGCCGGCCCCCGGCCTTACCGCCGAACAGTCCTTCCCCCCGGCCTACTTCGCGCCCACCGCTCCCCCGCCCGCCCGGGAGCGCCGCTCCGCAGGGGCCACCGCCGCGCTGGTCGCCGTCGCCGTGGTCGTGGCGATCGGGGCGGGCGGATCGGTGTACGCGTTCATGAACGGCACCGCCCCCGGGACGACCGCGTCCCCCGGCCCCTCGGGTTCCGCCGAAACCGGCGGCGGGCAGCGGGGAGGCCAGGGAGGCGCCGTCCCAGAGGACTTCCTGGGGACCTGGGCCGGCTCCATACCCGGCGAACAGGGCACTTCCTCACGGACGTTGACCATCCGGCAGGGGAAAGTGGGCGACCAGATCCTCGTCCTCACCGCCGAGGGGCCCCTCGCCTCCGGATCCACGTACCGCTGCGAGTTCACCGCCCCCCTCGCCGACCGGCCCGCCGAGGACGGCCCGGTCCGCATCGGACCCTCCACGGTGTCCTCCGGCCGCCCGGCCTCCTCCTGCACTCCCGGGAAGCCCACCGAACTGACCCTGCTCCCGGACGGGGACCTGCGCCGGTCCACGGCCGGAACGGGCGAGAGCCTGATCTACACCAGGTCGGACTGAGAGACCCCGGGAACCGGGGCACCGGGCGGCTTCACGCCCGCCCCGGAGGACGGAGTCCGCAGCGCCCGGGTGATCAGCGCCGCGCCGCCCAGCAGCACGAGCACCACCACCATCGCGTTCCGCAGCCCCACATGGTCGGCCAGGAAGCCCAGCGAGGGCGGACCGACCAGGAACGCCGCGTAGCCCGCCGTCGAGACCGCCGCGACCCGGGCCGAAGCGTTCCGCACGCCCTCGCCCGCCGCCGAGATCGTGACCGGGAACCCCAGCGACGCGCCGAGACCCCACAGCACCACGGCCGCTCCGGCGAGCAGCGCGTTGTCGGAGAAGACCACCAGCGCCACGCCGACCGCCGCCACCAGGGCGCTGGCCCGGACCACGGCCGCCGGGCCGTAGCGCACCAGTAGGGGTCCGCCCGTGAACCGGCCCGTCGTCATCGCGACGGCGAACAGCATGAACGTCAGCGAACCGGCCGCCGCACTCGTCCCGTGACCGTCCACCATCAGCAGCGGCAGCCAGTCGTTGGCGGAGCCCTCCGCGAAGGCCATGGCCAGCACGATCAGGCCGATCAGCACCAGCCGCCGGTCCCGCCAGACCGCCACCTGGGCGCGCACACCTCCGGCCCGCCCCCCGTCACCGGCCTCCCCGTCATCGGCCCCCGGCCCCTCCTGCCCCGTGCCCGCAGGCACCGCCCGTACGGTCCACACCCCGGCCGCCGCGACGGCGACGGCTATCGCCGCCAGGTGCCAGCCGACCGGGAACCGGGCCGCCGTCAGCCCCATCCCGACCAGCGCGCCGACCACGGTCCCCAGGCTGAAGCAGCCGTGCAGCACCGGCAGGACCGGGCGGCCCAGGGCCCGTTCCACGGCCGCGCCCTCGATGTTGAACGCCACCTCCGCCAGGCCCATCCCGGCGCCGAACAGCGCCAGCCCGCAGAACACCCCGGCCGACACCTCCAGCGCCGCGCCCCCGGCGATCACCAGCAGCCCGGCCACGAGCAGCCCCGCCCCGAGGGCGATCACCAGCCGCCCGCCGTGTCTGCGCACCAGCCCGCCGGAGACCAGCACCCCGGCCATCGACCCGATGGAGAGCCCGAACAGCACGAGACCCATCGATCCGGTCGTCACGTCCAGCGCGTCCCGGACCGCCGGGGTGCGGGCGACCCAGGACGCCATGCTCACTCCGGTGGCGAGCATGAAGAGGAAGAGCGCCGCGCGCCATCGACGGGTGGTGGGGTCCATGACCGGCGGGTTCTTCATGGGAGTGGGGCCTCGGCAGACAGGTGGGGAGCACTTCACTTCCGGACTTCCGGACTTCCGGACTTCCGGTGTACGAGCGTACGTCGGAAGCGTACGATCGTACATTTCCCTCGGCGACCCGTCGGCCGCACGGCCGCCTCTCCCCCGCGTTCTATGCTGCGAGGAGGACCGAGCCCACCGAGGAGGCCCCGCGTGGCGACAGGGCGCACCGACCCCGACCGGCGGGACCGCATCATCGACGCCGTGCTGGACCTCATCGTCGACGAGGGCGTCGCGGGTGTCTCACACCGTAAGGTCGCCGCCCGCGCGGGCGTTCCGCTGGGCTCGATGACGTACCACTTCTCCGGCATGGACGAGCTGCTGCACGAGGCGTTCACGCGTTTCTCCGGCACGATCGTCGCCGTCTTCGAGGAACGCCTCGGCGCCGCGAGCACCCCCGACGAGGCGCGTGGGGCCGTCGCCGATCTCGTCCACCACCTCTCCGGCGGCAACCAGCGCGAGCTGATCCTCACCCACGAGCTCTACACCCTCGCCGCACGCCGGCCCGCCTACCGCGAGCTCACGCGCACCTGGATGGGCCGCAGCCGCCGAGCTCTGGAATGGCACTTCGATCCGGCCACCGCCCGTCAGCTCGACGCGCTCATCGAGGGCCTGTCGATCCACCGCGCCCTGGAGACCGAGCCCCACGAGCGCGCCCTGACGGTCGAGGCGATCGCGCGGATCACGGCCTCGGGCCCCGCCGGAGACCAGAGGCCCGGGAAACGCGGCTGAGCGCCGTACGCGGCGCGTGCGGCCACGTGCGGCTCCCGGTTGCCGGACAGCCGATGCCCCGTTTCGGCCACGCTTTCCCGCGCCCAGTCCGGGGTGAGCATTCCGTGGTGGACATCCCGAAGTAGTCCAGAGGTCCGCAAGTAGCAACGGGATGCTGTGCTTCGACAGCGCCGGCTGTTGCCATGAGGTGGTCGCTTTCCTCTGTGGAGAAGGGAGTTCTCGCAGGATGCGAACCACAACACTGGGCAGGGACGGGCCGGTCGTCGGACGGCTGGGACTGGGCGCGATGGGACTCTCGTACCGCTGTGCCCCGTCCTGTGCCCCGTCCCTCAGGGACAGGAGCAAGGCCGTATCGCTGGTCCAGGAGGCGGTGGACCTCGGGGTCAACCTCGTCGAGACGGCCGGCGCCTACGCGGCCGGGGACAACGAGCGGCTCATCGGTGAGGCCATCCGCGGGCGCCGGGACGAGGTGGTGCTGTGTACCGGCGGCGGCCTGCTCGGCGACAACGAGGGTGTGCTGCGACCCGATGGCGGTCCGCAGGCGCTGCGGGCCGCTGTCGACGAGAGCCTGCGCCGACTGCACGTGGACCACATCGACCTCTATCTGCTGCGCCGCGTCGATCCGGGCGTGCCGCTGGAGGAGAGCTGGGGTGCGCTGGCCGAGCAGGTCTGGGCGGGGAAGATCCGCATGCTGGGGCTGCCCGTCGTCACCGTCCAGGAGGCCCGCGCCGCCGAAGCCGTGCACGAGGCGGCGGCGATGGCCGCCGAGGTGTCGCTCTTCACCCGCCGCGGTCTCGACGACGTCGTGCCGTACGCGGTGGAGCGCCGGATCGCGCTGCTGGCCGGCGCCCCGCTCGGCCGCGGTCTGCTGACCGGCGCGCTGTCACGCTCCGACGACCTGGCCCCGGACGACTGGCGGCACACCCAGCCCCGCTTCGCCCCGCACGCCATCCGCCACAACTACGCCCTCACGCGGACGGTCGCCCAGGTGGCCGCCCGGCATGAGGCCACCTCCGCGCAGGTCGCCCTGGCGTGGCTGCTCCGGCTCGGCGAGCACGTGGTGGCGCTGCCCGGCACGACGGTGCCGTACCACCTCGCGGAGAACCTCGGCGGCGACCGGATCCGCCTGACCGAACAGGACCTGACCGACCTGGAGTTCCAGCCCCACCCGTCTGGCGCCCCCGAGGTGTGAGCCCGGCCCGGCCCACGCACCGCCCACCCCCTCCCCTGGCTCCCCACCACTCCTGGAGTTCTTGACATGACGACCTCTCTGGTACGGCAGGTCCTCCCGCGCCCCAGACCCCGTCCGACGACGGCCGGCGTCCTCGGAACCACGGCGCCCGGGTTCGCCTCCGTGCGCCATTCCTTCGAACGGGCCTGCCGGGACGCGGGTCCGGCCGGTTCCCAGGGGGCCGCGCTGGCGGTCGTACGGGACGGTGAAACGGTCGTCGACCTGTGGCACGGGACCGCCGACCCGGTCACCGGGACTCCGTGGACCGGCGACACCCTCGTACCCGTGCTGACGGGTTCCCACGGGATTCTGGCCACGGCGGTCCTGCTGCTCGCCGACATGGGCGCACTCGCACTGGACCGGCCCGTCGCCGACTACTGGCCGGAGTTCGCGATGCGCGGCAAGGACGCGGTGACGCTGCGGGACGTGCTGACGTTCACCGCCCGGCTCCCGGGCATGGCGGCGGACCTCGACCAACGCGATGTCGAGAACCCGCAGATGATGGCCGCGCTGCTCGAAATGCGCAGCCCCGAGGAGGACCCACGGGCGGGCGGTGTGCTGCACGGGCCGTGGACCGCCGGGTGGATCGCCGCCGAGGTGATCCGCCGGGTCGACGGCCGCGAGCTCGACCTGTTCTTCCTGGAGGAGATCGCGGGGCCGCTCGGTCTCGACATCCATTTCGGCCTCGTACCCGACCAGCTGCCGTACGCCGCCAGGATCTCGTACGACACCGGCTTCCGCGCCCGCTTCCCGGCACCCGGGGGCGGAAGGGGCGGAGGGACGGGACGCGGCGCGGCGGGCGACAGCGGGGCGGACCTCTCCGGGCGGGTGTGGAACAACCCGGCGCCGTTCCCCGCGGACGCCGGGGTGTGGAGCGAGAGCCGACGGCGGTACGCGGTCATCCCCTCGTTGGGGGCGCACGCGTCGGCCCGTGGCCTCGCCCGGCTCCAGGGCATCCTGGCGGCGGACGCCGCACGGGCCCCGGGCGAGGAACCGCTGCTGTTGTCGCGCCGCACGCTGGACCGGGCGCGGAGCTTCTGGGTCGAGGGCCTGGACCCGCTGCTCGGCGGGATCAGCGCGTACGGCGAGGGCGGCCTCCAGCTCCTCGGCGAGGGTCTCCACCCGGACGTCCGCTCCGGCGCCTTCGGCCACCAGGGCCCCGGCGGAATCGTCTACCAGGCCTGGCCGCAGGCCGGAGCCGGCGCCGCCCTGGTCCGCAGCCGGCTGACGGCGGGCGCCGGAGGGCAGGTCCTGGACGAGGTGGCGGGCGCGGTGGCGAGATCGCTGCGGACGACCGCCTGAGACCGGCCGGAGTACGGGCCGGAGTACGGGCCGGAGTACGGGCCGGAGTACGGGCCGGAGTACGGGCCGGAGTACGGGCCGGAGTACGGGCCGGAGTACGGGCCTGACGGCTGGTTCCGGCCCGTACTCCGTCAACTCCGCGGCGTCGGCACGTCCAGCAAGCCCGTCCGGCCCGCCAGTCCCGTCAGGCCCGTCCGCTCCGCCCGTTCCCGCATGCGCCTTCTCCTTGGACCTCGGCAAGTAGTCGTGCCCCGCGTAAGAAATATAACGAACATTCTCTATGTTTGTTAGTCTGCTCAGCGACGCTCATCCGGGAGGGACCTGCAGTGACGACGACTCACGAGACGCCCGACATGGCGACGGGCCGGCCGCCGGGCGATCTGTCCCGGCTCCTGTTCGGCCACTTACACCGCTCCGACCAGCAGCGTTGGGGGCGGGTGTACCTCCAGGGGCTGCTGCGGACGGACGGAAAGAAGACGGTGCGCCGGATGGCGGCCGTCGTGACCGGTTCGGAGGCGGCGTCGACCTCGCTGCACCAGTTCGTCAACGCCAGCCCGTGGGAATGGGCCCCGGCGCGCGGCGAGCTGGCCCGCTGGGCCGCCCGGTCGCTGCCGGTGCGGGCCTGGACGCTGGCGCCGGCGGTGCTGCCCAAGCGCGGCAACTGCTCGGCCGGGGTGCATCAGCGCTTCCTGCCGGAGTCCGGACGCACCGTCAACTGCCAGCTCGGCCTCGGCCTGTTCCTGGATGCCGGGCAGACGCACGTCCCCGTCGACTGGCGCCTCTTCCTGCCTCCCCGGTTCACCCGCGACGAGGCCGTACGCGACCGGGCGAAGATCCCCGCGGCCACGCGGGCCCAGCCGCTGTGGGACCACGCCCTGCGCCTGGTCCAGGAGATGACGTCATGGTCGAACGGGCGGACGGCGCCGGTGGTGGCCGACCTGACCGCCCTGTGCGACGTCGCGCCACTGGCGCAGCGGCTCCAGGGCGGCGAGCACGCCTTCGTCCTCGCCATCCCGGGCCAGACCGCTCTCGCCGGGCCCGAAGTGCCGCCAGGGGAGAGGGAGTCGGCGCGCGGCCTGCTGCTGCGCCGGGGCGTACGGCACTCGGCGGGGGCGGGCCGGCAGGTCATCTCGTACGACACGCCCGTACGCGGGCTGCGTCCGGACGGCGAGCACAGCCGCGGGGCGGGGCGGCTGATGGCCGAGTGGGACGCGAGCAGCGGGCGGCCGGGCCGGATCTGGCTGACGAACATCACCGACCGCCATCCGGCCGAACTGCTGGAGCTGGCCCGTTCGCCCCAGGGGGCACAGAGTTCGATCGACCGCATGGGCGAGGACTTCGGACTCCTCGACTTCGAGGGCCGCTCCTACCCCGGCTGGCACCGGCACATGACCCTCGTCTCGGCCGCTTACGCATGCAGCACCCTGGGGGGCATGAACGACTGACCTTTTACTTGCTCCAACAACTACACCGGGGTCAGGGTCCCTTTCCTGAGCACTACCACTCCCCATTTGATTGCATGGGCATGTATCTTGTTGTTCATCGCAGTCGAGAAGGGGAGCCGTTCCATGACGATCCACAAGCAGCCGCGCGCCGCTTCCGACCAGACCATGTGGGAGGCCGTCCTCGGCCTGCACGCCTTCGTGGAGCGTCAGCTCGCACACACCCTGCAGCGCCGCTACGGCGTCGGCCTCTCCGAGTACCGCGCCCTGGAGGCCCTCACCCAGGCCGAGAACGGCGAATGCCGCATGCAGGAGCTCGCGGACCACATCGGCCTGGGTCAGAGCTCCGTAACCCGCCTGGTGGGACGGTTGGACAGCGCCGGCTACGCCTACAAGGACAACTGCGCCGACGACAAGCGCGGCGTCTTCGCCGTCATCACCGACGAGGGCCGCAAGCACTACCAGGACGCCCGCGCCACCTACGCCGACGTCCTCAGCTCGGCCCTCAACACCGCGAGCGCCGACGACCAACTCGCCCGCGCGGTGCAGGCGCTGCGCAGCGCCGCCTGACAAGACCACGACAGACGGCGGGACGCGTCCGGACGACCGGACGCCCCGACGTATTTGCATGTTCGGGGCTCTTCTCCGGGCCCCGGGGCGGGCTGCGACCTGGATCACTCGATCCTCTTAGGTTCTCTCCACGTCGGCCGGGGAGCCGCGGTCCACCCGGTGCGGCTCCACGGGCGGTCCCGCCGGGAGGCAGGCGGCGAGCGCTTCCCACGCCTGCATGTACTCCCGCGGGACGTCGTGCACGGCGTGGGACAGCAGGGGGACGGTCTGGCGCACACTCTCGGCGATCAGCATCGGGTCGTACGAACCCCCGACGGACGGTAGAAGGCATGGCCCCCGCGGCCGGCGCGCGGTGACTTCATAGCGTCCCGGTTCCGGCTCGGACCACGACGTGAGCAGGACTTCCTCTCTCCGGAGTTCGTGCACCTGCCACTGGTGCACCTGCCGCCGCTGGACCGGTCTCGCCGAGACGGACTTGCCCCCATTCCTGTCCACCCGGATAACATAAGGAGCATTCTTTTTGGGAAGGTGAGAGGCATGGCACTGAAGCAAGAGCGGGCAGAACAGACCCGTCGAGCACTCCTGCTCGCAGCGGCGGAGGTCTTCGACGAGTACGGCTACGCGGGGGCCAGCATCACGCGCATCCTCAAGCGCGCCGGGGTGACGGCGGGGGCGCTCTACTTCCACTTCGGCTCCAAGGAGGACCTGGCCAAGGCGGTGATGAACAGCCAGCCGGACACCCTCGTCCCGCTGATCGCCGCCAGCGGACTGCAGCGGCTCATCGACCTCACCCTGGTGTGGTCGTGGCAGTTGCAGCGCGACCCACTGCTCCGGGCCGGCGTAAGGCTGACGAACGAGCAGTCCTCCATCGGCGACTCCGCGAACTCCGACCCGTACGAGACGTTCCGCGGGATCATGAGCGCCTGTCTCGACGAGGCGCGGGAGCGCGGCGAGTTGCAGCCGGGGATCGAACCGATCGTGGTCGCGGAATTCGTGATCGCCGCCTGCACGGGGATGCAGATGTACTCCAACATCGTCAGCGGCCGCAGGGACCTTCCCGTGCGCACCCAGCAGATGTGGCACCTGCTGCTCCCGGGCATCGCGGTCCCGGCCGTGATCACCCGCGCCGAAGCGGCCCCGGCCCGCGGCGCCGCGATGATGCCCTGACAGCCGGACCGCCCGCGTACCCCGCCCTGCCCAGCACCCCCCTGCCCAGTTCCGCCATGCCGTGACCTGACCTGACCTGTCGCCCTGGCTTTGGTGCCTGCTCTGCCCGTACCGAACGTCCACGACGAACGTCTACGGAGCCGCATGATCTCCCTGCGCCGTCCTTCACCACCGGATCCGCCCTCGCGGTGGACGGCGGCAGAACAGCGAAGTGACGAAGTGACGCAGGTATGCCGCAGGCGCCCGCGGCCCCCTCGTGAAGGGGCGGCGGGCACCTGCGGCATACCTGCGGTGAAAGGAACGTCAGACCTGAACCGCGGTGGGCCGGTCCGCGATCTGCTCGGAGCGGGGCGCGGTGGCCGCCTCGGGCTTCGTGCGGTCGGCGAGCTTCAGCCAGATGACCCCGACGATGATGACGGCCAGCCAGATGCCCTTGGCCAGGGTGAGGGCCTCGTCGAAGAAGAGCGGGCCGAGAACCGCGGCGCCGACCGCGCCGATCCCTGCCCAGACGGCATAGCCGATGCTCACGTCGATCGTGCGGAGGGCGAGGCTCAGCGCGTAGAGCGTCAGCAGGAAGAACACCACCGCGACCAGGGACCAGGTCAGAACGGTGAAGCCCTCGCTGCCGCCGACGGCGAGCGCGTAACCGATCTCGAAGACTCCGGCGAGCAGGAGCGAGAGCCAGGCGTTCGTGGAGCTCTTGGCTTCGTTGGACATGGGAGGTGAGTCCTCTCTCAGGGAAGGCGTCAGGTGGTTGCGGGGTGCGCGGGGTGTGCGAGGTGTGCGAGGCCTACGGCGCGTACGGGACCGGGAGTCTGGCTCAGGGCTCAGGGCTCAGGGCTCAGGGCTCAGGCGGAGCCGCTCAGCTGGAGGCCGACGACGCCACCGATGACGAGGAGAATGCCGATCGCCTTGTTCGTGTTCAGACGCTGGCCGAAGAACAGCGCTCCGAGGACGGTGATACCGACGCCCGCGACGGACGTCCACAGGGCATAGCCGACGCCGACGTCGAAGGTCAGCAGCGCCTTGCTGAGGAAGAAGGTCGCGGCGGCGCCGCTGGCCAGGGTGATGCCGGTCCACTTGCGGTTCTTGAAGCCCTCGGCCTTTCCGGCGGCGATGGCGACCACGATCTCAAGGGCGACGGCGATGGCGAGGTAGAGCCAGTGCATGGGAGGTCCTTCCGTGCGGTGAATGAACGGGGATGAACGAGATGAACGGGAAGTGCGGGGCGAGCGGGAAGCGGGCGAGCGGGAAGCGCGGAGGTCCGGTGGCTAGCGCGGGGGCGACTCAGGGTGAGGAAGTCCTGGAACGGCTGCTCGGCCTCCGGGAGTTGCAGCGCGGTGACCTCGATGGGCCAGTTCTCCGGGTCCTCGGCGAAGACGGCGTACGAACTCGTGTAGTCGAAGCCGTACCGGGCGGCGGTCCTGCGGTCGGCGGCGTGCACGATGTGACCGATGCCGGCGAACCGGGCCGCCAGGTAGCACAGGGCGCAGGGCTCGCCGGAGGCGAACAGGGTGGCGCCCGCCACGGCGTGGATCCCGTACGTGGTGGCGGCTTCCCTGAGGGCGACGACCTCGGCGTGGGCGGTCGGGTCGTTGTCCTCGCGGACCCGGTTGAAGCCCGTCCCCAGAATCCGTCCACCGCCCACGACCACGCCGGAGAAGGGGATACCGCCCTGCGCGACGTGCTCGCGGCTGATCCGGACCGCCTCGCGGGCGTAGCCCAGCAGTTCGCTTTCGTGTGTACCCATCAGCAGTTCACCTCCCGAGTTGCCCTGCGTCGTTCATTTCGCGTAGCCATTTGCCTGCACATGCAAGCAAACGCCTCCGCAATCCCCCGTCGGCAACTTGCCCTGCGGGAACTAATCTTGCATGTGCAAGTAATCACTGTCAAGCGTGTGCGTGCGCACGGGCGTTGTCCAGAGTCGCCAGCGGCTCCAGCAACTGGGGGTCGAACGCGGCCCGGACCGTCCCCGCGGCCACCCTGCGCGGCAGGTCGGGGTTGGCCAGCGCGCCCGTCCCGACGGCCAGGACGTCGGCGTGCCCCTCGTCCAGCACGCGCCGCGCCACGGCTTCCTGGTGCAGCCCGCCATTGGCGATCACGGGGAGTCCGGTGACCGACCGGGCGAGCGCGGGCAGTGTCCGCCCCTCCGGGAACCAGTCCCGTCCGCTCCCCGCGAGATGCAGATAGTCGGCCCCGGCCGCGGCGGCCGTCGTGAAGACCGCTTCCGCTTCGGCGACCCCACCCGGCCACCGCCAGGCGGGATCGTTGATCTTCCCTTGCGAGAGCCGCACGCCGACCGGGAAACCGGGCCCGGCGGCGTCTCTGACCGCGCCCGTCACCTCCCGTACGAGCCGCAGGCGTTCCTCGACTCCCCCGCCGTACTCGTCGGTGCGCAGATTGGTGTACGGGGTCAGGAACTGGTCGAGCAGATAGCCGTTGGCGGCGTGGATCTCCACCCCGTCGAAGCCGACGTCGCGGGCGCGGACCGCGGCGGCGGCGAAGCCGTCGACGGCCTCCGTGATCTGGCGGCGGGCCATCTCCATCGGCACGGGCCAGGGGCCGTCGCCCCGGTACTTGGCCAGTTGCTCACCCAATGGCCGTACCGCCGACGGGCCGGCGGCCCGGTCGCGGAACCTGTTGCCCTGCGAGACGGCCCCGGCGTGCATCAGCTGAAGGACGACGCGCGCGCCGGCGGCATGCGCTCCCTCGACGACAGGCCGCCAGGCGGCGGCCTGCGCCTCGTCCGTGACGCCGGGCTGGTGCAGGTAGCCCTGGCTGAAGGCCCGGTCGGTGTAGGTCCCTTCGGTGATCAGGAGCCCGAAGCCGCCCTCGGCGTACGCCGTGTAGTACGCGGCCATGTCCGGGGTGGCCCGGCCGTCCTCGGTCGCGGAGACCCGGGTCATGGGGGCCACGGCGTATCTGTTGCACAGCTCCATCCCCGCGAACCGGCAGGCGTTGAGCGCGGGATGGGCGGCGTGGTGCCGGGCGGGATGCATGGCGGGCATCTCAGCAGCTCCCGTCGATGCCGCAGGAGGCGCCGTACACGTCGCCCTCCGCCCGCTGTGCCTGGGCGTCCAGAATCGCCTTGCGCAACTGGGCCGGACGCGGAACTCCCTCGATCCGGGTGTCGCCGACGAGCATGGTGGGAACGGACTGCACGCGGTGGGCCGCCGCCTCCCGCAGGGCCTCTTGGTGCCGGGCCCGATAGGTGCCGTCCGCCAGCGCGGCCCGGAACCCGGCCTCGTCCAGACCGATCTCAGCGGCCAGGGCGACGAGGACGTCGATCTGCCCCAGGTCCTGGCTCTCCTGGAAGAAGGCGCGGAACATCCGCTGGTTGTAGGCGGTCCCGAGGCCGTGCTCGGCCGCGTACTGATAGCCCTCGAAGGCGAGAGCCGTGTACGGCTGGGGAGAGACGGCGGGAAGCGTGATGTCGACGCCCAGACGACGGGCCATGGGATAGACGGCCTGTTCCCAGATGCTGGGCAGGTACTCGTCCTCCGGCCGCAGGGTGGGCTGGGGGTGGGGACGCAGCTCGAAGGGCATCCACTCGACGTTCACCTCGACGCCGAAGTTCTTGATCGCCTCTTCGAGCGGGCCTTCGGCCAGCATGCAGAAGGGGCAGACGTAGTCGGACCAGATCTTGATCTTCACGGGTTCAGCCACGCGCCGACCTCCAGGTCATTGATCGCGCAAGCAACAACATCCCCCGACGGTGCGGCAGGAGTTGACGGACGCCCAGAAGGTTGCACGATCATGCACTTTTATGTCAAGCCTCCCCGCCGTCGGTCGAGACGGCAACCCGGGAAAGCTGACCGGAACCGGCCGCCGGCGCCACAAGCAACGGGAGCGACGGGAGCGACGGCGGCAAGCAGCGAGATCGACGACAAGGAGCGGCAACCCCTTGCGGGAGCGCTCCCGCACCTGCAAGATCCCGCGCATGAATTCTCCGTCGCCTGTGCTGCGCCCGTACCGCCCCGAGGACCGCGAGGCCCTCTTCGACATCTGCGTACGCACGGGGCACGAGGGCGGGGACGCCCGCCACCTCTACCCGGACCCGGGCCTGCTGCCGAACATCTTCGCCGCGCCCTACGCCGCCCTGGAGCCGGAGCTGGCGTTCGTGGTCGAGGACGGCGGGCGCGCGGTCGGCTACATCCTCGGTACGGCGGACACCGCGTCCTTCGTCGACCGCTACCGCGCGGAATGGCTCCCCGGCCTCGCCGAGCGCTACCCGGCCCCCGTACGCCAACCCGCTTCACGGGCCGAGGAGATGACCGCCCTGATGCACGACCCCGAGCGGATGATCGTGCCGGAGCTGGCCGACTATCCGGCCCACCTGCACATCGACCTGCTCCCGACCCACCAGCGGTCCGGACACGGGCGACGACTCATGGAGGCCTTCCTGGGCGCCCTGCACGAACAGGGAGTCACGGCCGTCCACTTGGGCATGCTCACCGTCAACACCCGGGCCCGCGCCTTCTACGATCGCGTCGGCTTCCACGAGATCGCGGTTCCGGACGCGGGGCCCGTGACGTTTCTGGGTCGCTCAGTTCAGTAACGCGTAGGCGGCGTTGAACAGGATCAGCGTGTGCACGAACCGCCCCGCGCGGGTGGGCGGGTACCGCCACGCCAGCGGCCAGGTGTCACCCCCCAGAGCGGGTACCGGGACGTAACTGATCCGTCCCGTGGCCCCGTTGAACGTCGTCACCACACGCGGCCACGGCCGCCCGGCCGTCGAGCCCGCCGGCACGAGGAAGTACACCCCGCGCCGGCCGTTCGACTCGGTGACGACGGGTCCCGGTTCGCCGCCGACCAACTCCTCCATCAGGTCGGCCAGCCGCCGCCCGTCGTCGCCGTCCACGCGGACGGCGTCGAATTGCACGCCCGCCTTGCGAAGGTGAAATCCGGAGTCCGGAATCCACTCGGCCCTCAGCCCACCATTAAGTGCGTTCACGAGACGATTGTGACCCCGATCACCTAGCGTTCTCTGTACCTGCCGAGGTGCGTCGCACAGCCGTTGACCTGCTCGAACTTCTGTGAAGTGGGGTGGAATTCAACGACTTCGAGTAATGACCGGTTGAGTTCGGTTGAGTCGAAAAGAGATCGCGTAATGGCGAGTGCTGAGAACAAGCAGACCGCGAGCCCGATGGCCCTCATGGTGGCGGAAGTGGCCCGGACGATGCGTATCCAGCGGGGGTGGACACAGGAAAAGCTCGGCCTGGAGCTGGGCTACTCGGCAGCGGCCGTGAGCGCCATGGAGACGTGCGCGCAGCCCGCGAGCGACGCGATGCTGGTCGAGTTGGGACGGGTGTTCAGTAACGGGACCGCCATGTTCGAGAGCGCGCGGCGGTACATGCGGATGGAGAGGTATCCGCTCCAGTTCCAGGACTACGCGCTGCTGGAGCAGGGGGCGGTCAGCCTCCAGTTGTTCGCCATGACCGTCATCCACGGACTCTTCCAGACGGAGGCCTACGCACGCGCGCTGATCGGTGGCGCGTACCCGCCGCTCTCCGAGCAGCGCGTGGAGGAGCTGGTCCAGCTGCGGATGGAGCGCAAGGCTCTCTTCGACCGGGACCCGCTCCCCATGATCGAGATCGTCATCGACGAGTCCGTCCTGCGCCGGGTCATCGGCAACGAGGAGATCATGCGGGAGCAACTGCTCCACCTCATGGAATGTGCCCGCCGCCGCAATGTCACGCTGCTGGTGCTGCCGCTGGACGCCGGGAAGCACGGGGAGTACGCGGCCGGTCACGGCGAAATGAACCTGGTGGAGACCCCGGCGCACGAGCATCTCGTCTATCTGGAGGCGCAGGACGAGAGCCTGCTGATCAGCGACCCGGCAAAGGTCAGCACCTACGCCCGGCGCTATGCGATGATCCGGGCACAGGCCCTGGGTCCTCGTGAATCGCTGGACCTCATCAAGCGGTTGGCAGGAGTAGCGGTATGAGTAGCACCCTCCGATGGTTCACGTCGAGCTACAGCAGCGGCAGCGGCGGCGACTGCATCGAGGTCGCCTTCGACTGGCACAAGTCCTCCTACAGCAACGCAGGCGGCGGCAACTGCGTCGAGGTCGCCACCTGCCCCCACGCCGTCCACGTCCGTGACTCCAAGGTGCCCGAAGGGCCTGCCTTCGCCGTCGCGCCGGACGCCTGGTCCGCGTTCCTCGGCTGGACGGGCTGACAGCCCGGCATCACCGCCCCGACGGCCCGCCTCCTGGCGTGCATCACCACCACGCCAGGAGGCAGACCGCTCACGGAAGGCGCGACTCCGTCACGCGGCCAGCTTCACGGAGTTGATCGGCGTGAAGTCGTAGTCGTAGTACGTGCCGGCCGCCTGGTTGCCCCCGCAGCCGGTGCCGTTGGAGCCCGTGCACCGGTACGCCTTGGCTCCGCCGGTCTGGTTGTTGAACCAGCGCTTCATGCCGATCTGGTCGTAGATCCTGTGGGTCCCGTACGAGTAGAACGCGTGGCTCGGCCGGTCGCCGTTCCAGCTCGCGTTGGGATACAGACAGACCGCCCCGGACGGGCAGCCGTGGATCGTGGCTGCCGCCTCCACCGCGGTGGCCGATCCGCCCAACGTGAGTACGGCACCGGTGGCGAGCGCCGTGGCGGCCATCGCTGTCCTCTTGATGCTTCTCTGAAACTGACGCATGCGCGTTTTCCCCCATCTGGTCGGTCTTGGGTTCTGCATCGCTCCTTTAGGAGCTTCTCCAACGATGATGAAGAAGCCCGTGAAGACGGGTCCAAGGGTTTTCATCGCACGTCAAACGGATGTGTTCATTCGGGGGATCCATGGAACTCCGTATCCATTTCACAGCAGACGACCTGACACGCATCACGGTGGCTCCCCGCCCCGACCCCATGTGGGAACTGGTCACCAGCCTGCACGCACTCCAGGCACCACGCCCCGCCCCCGACCACGCGCCGTGGCTGGAGCACGTCCGCAGCCGACTGGCCAGAAGCGATCTGAGAGAGCCGATCCGCCTGCTCACCACGCTGGTGCCGGCCCGAGGGAAATTCCCCGACTTTCTGACCCCACCCCACAGAGGCGGAATGGAGGTCGCCCGTGACCTGATTCTCGCCACGCCGGCGGAACGCGTGCGCGCCGAGCTAGCAGCATGCTGCACGCAGCGGAAGCCGGCCGACCGGCTCCGGCGGCTCGCGGAAGGTGACCGCGCTGCCCGGCAGGAGCTCGACACGGCCCTTACCGTCTACTTCAGCGAACTCCTGGCCCCACAACGGCACCTGATCGACGGCGCGGTGTACAACCACCGCGCGCACCACAGCCGGGATCTGCTGGAAGGGGGCGCAGAACGGCTGCTGAGCACGCTGTCGCCCTGCATCCGCTGGGAGCCGCCCACCCTGGTCGCCGACTATCCGCGCGACGGCGACCTCCACCTGCGCGGTCGCGGTATCGCGCTGATCCCGTCCTTCTTCTGCACAGGACGTCCCATCACGCTCATCGACCCCGGCCTCCCTCCCGTTCTGGTCTACCCCGCGAGCCGTCGCTCCGACTGCGCGGACCGCCTCGACGGCCTCGACGGCCTGCCCGAACTGCTGGGCCGGACAAGGGCCATGGCCTTGTGCGCCCTGTCCTCACCGTGCTCGACGGGCGAACTGGCCGTGCGGATCGGTGTGTCGATCGCGAGCGCGAGCAAGCACGCGTCGGTGCTGCGCAAGGCGAGGCTCATCACCAGTACGCGCAGGGGCTGCGAGGTGGTGCACGCCCTGACCCCGCTCGGGCGTGAGGTGGCGCAGGGGCGGCGGCGCGGCTCGTGGTGCGGTGAGTGACGACTGCCGGTCTTCTGCCCGGGCGCGCACCAACGCGACGTCCGTTTTCTGCCAGCAACCGCCCGTGCGCCGCTTCAGCATGGGCGCATGACCACCTACACCGTGCTCCCTGTCGACCCGGCCGTCCTGAAGGAACTGCGGGCTCTCGACGACGCGGGCCGCCCCTGCGCCCCGTACATCGCGACCGGCGACGACGCGGGCTCTCCGCTGCGCTGCTGCCTGCGCCCCATCACGCTCGGCGAGCGGATAGCCCTCGTCTCTTACGCCCCTCTGCGCCGCTGGGCCGACCTGAGCGGCGCAGACCCGGGCGCGTACGACGAACAGGGTCCGGTCTTCATCCATGCCGACGACTGCGGCGGGTTCACCCCCGGCGAGGGCTACCCCTTCGCCCGGCCGGGAGCCCTGCGCACCGTGCGCCGCTACGACGCCCGGGGCCATATCGCGGGCGGCCGCCTCCTGGAGATCCCGGCCGACGCCACGGCCGGCTTCGACGCGGCCTTCGACGACGCGTTCAACGACCCGGACGTGGTGCTCGTACACGTCAGGGCACTGGAGTACGGATGCTTCCACTTCGAGGTGCGACGGCCCGCCGCCAAGGAGCAGTGAACTGCCCGCGGGCGTAAGACGGGACGGCCCTCAGGTCGCCGCCCCCAAGTCGCGGGCCCTCAGCGCCAGCCACAGGTCGTAACGGGCGCTCGGAGGCCGGAGCAGCGAGCGCTGAAGGACCGTTTCGAGCCGGGTGAGGCGTTTGCGGGCGCCGGGCACGCTGATGCCCAGCTCGGCGGCGGCCGGGCCCAGGCGGCCCTCGCAGCGCAGCCAGGTGCGCAGCGTCTCCTCAGCCCCGAGGACGGGGGCCAGTTGCTGGTCGGCCCAGTGCCGTACGGCAGGGCGGCGCAGGACCTCGTCGAGCGCCCGCGCCGCCTCTCGCGTACCGGCCCCGGCGGGGGTGTACGGGGCGGGCTCGGGGGCGCACGCCGGGGCGGGGGTGGCGCGGACGCGCAGCGCCAGGTCCAGGGCGGCCTGGTCGGCGAGCCGGTGCAGGTCGAGGCCGAGCAGCTCGCCGATGAGCCGCAGCCGGGCGGCCAGGGTGTTGCGGTGGACCTTGAGGTGGTTGGTCGCGTGCGACGAGAACGCCAGCCAGGACCCGGCCGTGGCCGCCAGCTCCTGGGCCCCGGGGTCCTGCGCGCGGCGCGGCACATGGGTCAGGAGCGGGGTCAGCAGGTCGTGCGCCCACTGCCGCCCGGCCGGTCCGACGACGAGCGCGGGGTCCGGCGAGGTCCCGAACCGGGCGTGACGGGACGGTAGTTCGCGGGCGACGGCGAGGGCGTGGAAGGCCTGCCGGTAACCCGTCGCGGTGTCGGCCAGCGGCACGGGTTCGCTGACGCCCACGACGCAGTCGTCGACCCGGGCGGCGACGGCCTCGTCGGTCGGGGCGGCCCCCTCCTCCGGCTCCTCCGTGGGCATCACCAGGATGAGGTGGCGGGCGTAGACGGGGCACCGCACGATCCAGGACCGGGCGCCGTCCGCGTCCGCGCAGACCCGGGCCACCTCGTCACGGCCGTCGCCCGAGCACTCCACGACGCACACCCGTACCGGATCGGGCAGCCGGGGGCGCAGCGCACCGGCGACCTGCTGGGCGATGGAGAGCTGGCCCGTCATCAGCAGGTGCAGCACCGCCTCCCGGCCCCGGGACTCGGCGAGGTCGACCCGGCGGCGCTTGCGCTCCAGGGCCTCGGCCTGCCGGCACAGGGACAGCGGCAGGACCACGTCCGCCAGCAGCGTGGCGAGCCCGGCGGCCACGGGCCGGGGGGTGACGACGGCGAGCACGGGGGCCGCGCGGTCGTCGGCGCTCAAGGGGAACAGCAGGGCGGTGTGCGCGCCGGTGTCGAGGGAGTACGCCCGGGCCGCGCGCTCCGTGAGGGCGCTCGCGCCCTCGGCGACGAGCCCCGCGATGTCGGGGACCACCGCCCGTGCCGTACGGGCCTCCGCGTGCAGCACCGTCCCGTCCGGGCCGACGAGCCCGGCCCAGCCGCCGGCCCGCCCGGCCAGCCAGCGCAGCAGCTCGGCGGTTCCGCCGGTGCGGGCCAGCCGGTGCATCAGCAGAAGGTCGTCCGCACGCTCCCGTGCTCGCACCTGTTTCCCCGTTCCCGCCCTGGACACGGCCGTGGCGCCGGTGGCCCGCCCCGCAGGACTGACTGTGCGGACCGATACCCCGGCGGCCGCCCCACTGGGCGCATTGAATCTCCCGTCTCCCTACCCTGCGTTCTATGGTCCGAACGTGTTCCAGCCCGTCGGGGGACGGCTCCGGAACAGGGGGCGCGGGGGCGCGGGGACACGGGGCGTGGGGTACGGGAGAACGCGGCGGCAGCGGCCCACGGGGGTGGTCGCTGTCGTCGGCTCCCGCCCCGCGCCCGTTGTCAGTGGTGCCTTTTATCGTCGTTGTCATGGGAGCCGGCCTCCGGCTCCGGCTTTCGACGCGCCAGGAAAGGTCCCCATGGAGTTCCGGATCGAACGCAGTGCCCTGACCGACGCCGTGTCCTGGGCGGCCCGTGTCCTGCCCGTGCGCTCGCCCGTTCCCGTCCTGGGCGGGCTGCTGCTGGACACGGAGGGTGGCGGCGAGGGCGGCGGGCCCCTGCGGATCTCCGGGCTCGACTACGAGGCGTCCGCGCGCATCGACGTGGACGCCGAGGTCGTGCGGCCCGGGAAGGTGCTCGTCATGGGGCGGCGGCTGCTGGACATCTGCAAGGTGCTGCCCCAGGGGCCCGTGGAGTGCTCCGTGGAGGGCTCGCGGTTCACGGTGTCGGGCGACGGGGCCCGGTTCGGCCTCTCCGTGCTGCCGCTGGACGACTACCCCGCTCTGCCCCCGCTCCCGCAGCTCCGGGGCGCGGTGGACGCGGGGCTGTTCGCGGCGGCCGTGGCCGATGTGGCGGTGGCCGCGGGGCGCGACGACACGCTGCCCACGCTCACCGGGATCCGGCTGGGGTTCGACGGCGACACGATGACGCTCGCCGCGACCGACCGGTACCGCTTCGCCGTACGGACCCTCCCGTGGAAGGCGACCACGCCCGGCGAGACCGCCGACGTCATCGTCTCCGCCCGCCGCCTCACCGAGATCGCCCGCTCACTGGGCCGGTCCGGGCTCGTGAGCGTCGCTCTGGACGCCGGTTCGGCGGGCTTCGAGCACTCCGGGATGCGGACCACGGTGCGGCTGCTGGAAGGCCGGCTGCCGCGCCACGAGAAGCTGTTCGCGATGGCGGACCCGGCCGTCGCGGTGGTGGACCGGGTCCGGCTGACGGAGGCCGTCAAGCGGGTCTCCGTCGTCGCCGACGGTGACAGCCCGGTGCAGATGACCTTCTCCCGTGCCGACGCCTCCGTAACACTCCGCGCGGGTTACGAGGACGACGTGGCGTCCCAGCGGCTGCCGGCCACCCTGGAGGGGGCCGAGGAGCTGACCGTGGCCTTCAACCCCGGCTATCTGGCGGACGCCCTGGCCTCCTTCACGGAGCCGTCCCTGCGGCTCCTGCTGCTGGGGGCCGCTCAGCGCGCGATGATCACGGACGAGGCGGGCACGGACGTCCACCGGCACCTGCTGATGTCGGTGAAGCCGCAGTTGGCGTGAGGGCGAGTGCTCATCAACCTCACTATGCTCAGACGCTGTTGAGAGTCACGCGGAGTCACAGCAAGCCATGTCGAGTCACGGGGGCGAACATGAACGGACAGGAGCTGTTCGCACGGCTGTTCCAGGCGGCGTTGATGGTGTTCAAGCCGAAACGCGCCGACCGGATCGTCGACGAGACGATCACCGCACTCCAGGTCGCCCGTTCCCTCGTCGGGACGGTCGCCGTCATCTGGGTCACCATCGCCTACTGGGGATCGGCGGACGACCCGCTGCGGGCGAAGTTCGAGGAACTGATCCTGGCCGCGACGATCCTGGTCTTCGCCGTGCCGGTCATCCTGTTCGTCTTCATACTGGCCGCCGAAGGCGCCCACCGGGGCCTCTACCTGAGCCGGATCGCGGGCCCGCTCACGGCCGTGGGCACCCTGGCGGGCGTCTACTACCTGGCCTTCGTGGTCAGCCCCGCCATCGGGCGCACCGCCGTCGAGGACTTCGACATCGTGCCGATGCTGCTGACCATGCTGGTGCTCCTGCCGTCCTACGGCGTGGCCGCCCTGTTCCTGATCATCGGCACGGCGTTCGCGGTCGTGACCGTCTTCCGCCTCTCCGACGTCCACGAGACACTGCCCCCGCTGGTCTCGCCGTTCCTGGTGTGGACGCTCTTCGTCATCCAGCTCGCCGATCCGCCGATGTCCGGCATCCCGGTGCTGCTCCGCGTCCTCTTCCTCGTCGGCCCGCCGCTCTCCGTCACCGCCCTGTCCTACGCCGAGCTGCGCCAACTGCGGCTGCACCACGGGGTCACGCTCCGGGCGGCACTGAACCGCGCCTGATGTCCGGACGCCGAAACGGGGGTGCACCCGGCGCGAGCCGGACGCACCCCCGTTTCGGATGGGGTCCTCAGGGCCCCTCAGCAGCCCTCACGGGCCGGTGAGGTGCGTGGGAGCCGTCAGCAGCTCAGGTTCGGACCGGTGGTGGTGCCGAGGATCTGGGTGAACTGCGTGAACTTGTTGATGCGGCTCTGGACCTGCGCCGGGTTGCCGCCGTTGCACTCCAGGGCGCCGTTGATCGAGCGGATCGTCTCGCCGAAGCCGGCGTTGTTGACGATGGCGTTGTGCGGGGTCATGGTGCCGGGGCCGTTCTGGGTGTTCCAGTACCAGAGGCCGGTCTTCCACGCCACGGCCGGGTCCTGCTCCACCAGGTACGGGTTGGCCAGGAGGTTGATGCCCAGGGCGTCACCGGCGGCCTTGTAGTTGAAGTTCCAGCTCAGCTGGATCGGGCCGCGGCCGTAGTAGGCGGCCTGGCCGGCGGGGCAGCCGTACGACTGCGTGGTGTCGCAGTAGTGCGGGTAGTTCGCCTCGTTGACTTCCTTGATGTAGAACAGCCCGCCGGTCTCGTGGCTGACGTTGGCGAGGAAGGCCGCGGCCTCGCGCTTCTTCACCTCGTCACTGCCGGAGTTGGCGAAGGCCGGGAAGGCGCTCAGGGCGTCGGTGAGGCCCTTGTACGTGTAGAAGGCGTTCCGGTTCGGGAACATCTGGTTGAACTGGGCCTCGCTGACGACGAAGCCGTTCTCGCCCGGGTTCTCGCCGCCGGTGCCGCAGGCACCCTTGTCGGCCCAGACGTCCGACGTGCCCGGACGCTCGTTCTGGGTCCACCACTTCGCGGTGTAGTTGCGGCCGTTGTACGAGACCGCGCCGCCGTTCGTGTAGACGGAGGAGGAGCTCCAGGCCGTGGCGCAGGTGGCTGCCTGCGCGGTGGTGGCGGGAAGAACGATGAGCGCCGCGACGATCGCGGCTAGCGCGACCAGCAGACTCATGGCACGTCGGATCACGTGATCACACTCCTTGGACGCGGCGCGACGTCCGGCCTGCGCCGCAGTGGGGGTGCCGATACTCAAGCGAGGGTGGTCTGGACCTGTCAAGGTCTAGACCATCCTCGAAGAAGGTGCCGGTTCCACCGGTTGTGGCCTCCGCCGCCCGGGGCGATCGCGTCAAGAGGGCCCTCAACAGCCGCTATTGCGGAGGGAGTCCATCCGGAGCCCCCGCGAACGCCAACGGAACCGAAGGTAAAATCTTCCGGCCCGCCCAGCATGCGGACGGTTCCGGGCGACCGGCACGCGCGACCCTGTTGGCACTCCCCGCACTCCCCGCACTCCCCGCACTCCCCGCACGCCCCGCACGCCCCGCACGCCCGGCGCTCCCCCACGTGACCCATGTGTCTCTCGCACCCCACGGGCCCCACGGGCTCAGCAGGTGAGTCCGGCTCCCGGGGCCACCCCGACGATGCCGGTGATGCGCTCGTACCGCTCCACCCGCGCGGTCACCGACCCCGGGTTGCCGCCGTCGCACTCCAGAGCCCCGTTGAGCGAACGGATCGTCTCGCCGAAGCCGGCGCCGCCGACCATCGCGTCGTGGGACGTCATGGTGCCGGGGCCGTTCTGGGTGTTCCAGTACCAGAGGGCGGTGGCCCAGGCGACGGACGGATCCCGCTCGACCAGCCAGGGATCGTTCAGCAGGTCGAGCCCGAGGGCGTCCCCGGCGGCCTTGTAGTTGAAGTTCCAGCTGAACATGATCGGGCCGCGCCCGTAGTACGCCTCACGCCCCGCCGGGCAGCCGAAGGGCTGGGTGTCGTCGCACTTGCGCCAGTAGTTGGCCTCGTTGATCTCCTTGACGTACTTCAGCCCCACCGACTCGAAGTCCGCGTGCGTCAGGAACGCCGCCGCCTCCCGGGCCCGCGTCTGCGGCGTACCGACGTTGGCGAAGCGCGGGTAGGCGTGCAGCGCGTCGATCAGGCCCTGGTACGTGTAGAAGGGGTCGCGGTCCGGGAAGATCTCGTCGAACCGCTGCTCGCTGATGACGAAGTCGGACACCCCTCCCGTGCAGGCGCCCCGGTCCGACCAGGCGGACCCGGCCCCCGGATTCTCGCCCCGCGTCCACCACTTGGCGCTCCAGTTGCGCCCGTGGTGGGAGACGGTGTCCCCGGCGCGGTAGTCGGCCGAGGCGCTGTGGAGCGGTGCGCAGGGCCTGTCGGCGGGGGCGGCGGCCGACGCTGCGGGGGCCGCCGTCACGAGAGCGGCGGCGAGGGTGACCAGGGCCGCCGGGACGGTCAGGAACCTCTTGGCACGAGCGATGCGATCGATGCGGTTCAGGGCTGCTCACTCCTTCGGCGCGGCACACCGAGCATCCCGGCAGGCCGACATGACGGGCCACCACCCAAGCCCGCCTGGTCTGGACCTGTCAAGGTCTAGACCAGGCGGGCCGACGGGTGGCCCGATCGGGCCTACCCGGTGGCGGTCGTCCGCGACCGGCCCATGACCACGACGATCAGGACCGCCAGCAGCAACAGCCCGGCACCGCCCAGGAACGCCGCCGCATAGCCGTCCGTGATGGCCGCGTTCCCGGTGCCGCCGCCGGCGACGGAGATCGCGACCACGTTCAGCGCCGAGATGCCGATCGCGCCGCCGATCTCCCGGGTCGCGTTCGTCAGGGCGCTGGCCACCCCGCTCTCCTCCGGCGCCACCCCGTCCAGCGTGAGCCTCATGACCGTCGTCAGCGCCGCGCCGATGCCGAGGCCGATCAGGAGCTGCGCGGGGAACAGGACGGCCCAGAAGCCGGTGTCCGGCTGGATGGTGCCGGTCAGTGCGCACCCGGCCGCGCCGAGCAGCAGCCCGCCGATCATGACGGTGCGCGCGTTCACCCCGGCGAGCACCCTGCCGGTGGCGATGGAGCCGAACAGGATGCCGACGCCGATGGGCACGAAGGCCAGGCCGGTCATCAACGCCGAGTATTCCTTCACCAGTTGGAGGAAGTACGTGAGGAACAGGTAGTAGGCGTAGAGGCCGCTCGCAATGAGGACCACCACGAGGTAGCCGCCGCCCCGCACCCGGTTCAGCACGATCCGCAGCGGCATCATCGGCTCGGCCGACCGGTGCTCGATCACGACGAAGAGGGCCAGAATCAGCAGCCCGGCGCCGCCGAACACCAGAGTGCCGGTGCCGAGCCAGCCGACCTCGACCGCCTCGGAGATGCCGTAGATCAGCGACCCGACGCCGAGCGTCGCAGTCAGCGTCCCGGGCACGTCGAGCCTGGAGGACGCGGCCCCCTTGCTCTCGGTAAGCCCACGCATCGCCGGACCGATGAGCAGCAGCACCACCGGAACGTTGAACCAGAGGCACCAGCGCCACGACAGGTACTCGGTGAGCACTCCGCCGAAGATCATGCCCACGACGCCGCCGGTGCCGACCGCGGCGCCGAAGATGCCGAAGGCCCTGGCGCGTTCCGCGTCCGAGGTGAAGAGCGTGGTCAGCAGGGCCAGCGCCGCCGGCGCCAGGAAGGCGGCGGACACGCCCTGGGCGGCGCGGGCGAGCAGCAGCATGGCCTCGTTCACGGCGAAGCCGCCGACCGCGGACGCCACCGCGAAGCCGATCAGCCCCGCGATGAAGAGCTTCTTGCGCCCCTTGAGGTCGCCCACCCGCCCGCCGAGCAGGAGGAACCCGCCGAAGGTCAGGGAGTAGGCGGTGACCACCCATTGGCGGCTGGAGTCCGACATCTCCAGTGCCGCCTGGGCCGACGGCAGGGCGATGTTGACCACCGAGGCGTCGAGCACGACCAGCAGTTGGGCCGCGACGATGATCCACAGAGCGCGCCAGCGCCGGGGGTCGCCCCCGTCGGCCGCCGGTCGCTCTGCTCCTCGCTCTGCTCCGGATTCACGGACATCCGAGTCTGACATCGGTCCTCGCTTGGGTTGGCGGCGTGACGGGGCGCCGGCCGGCGCCGGGCACGCCGAAGTGAGACTCCCGGCAGGGGCTCGGGAGGCGCGTCGGCCCGGAGCGCGGTTCGCCGGAGAGCCGCTGATGCGCGGTCAACGCTCCCGGTGAGATGTGACGGTCCGTACCGGCGGGCCGCGGGGCACGGCGGCCGGGGCCTGTGCAGGCCAGTGGCCGGTGGCCGGTCCGCACCTGTGGGTACGGGCCGAGCACCTTATGACGCATACTTTATAACACGCTGTCGGAAAGTTGCCGAGGTCTGATCACAAGGGAGTTGGGAGCATGCTGAAAGGCGCGGTGGTGACGGGGCCCGACGGCCCCGGTCGTACGGCCGGCTCAGTGACGGCGGACGGCGACCCCGTCCAGGAAGAGATCGAGCTTGCGCTCGAACCAGGCCGCGGGCGAGCCCGCGACTGCGGCGGCCAGAACACCGCGCAGTCGCGGGTCGAAGGTGTGCATCCACGGGCCGATCAGCTGACGACGGCGCTCGCGGACCGCCTCGATCGCCGCGGCGGCCCCGCCGTCGGAGCCGTCAGCGGACTCGGGGCCACCGTCACCCCCCTGCGGAAGGACGGCGAGGAACGCCTGGGTGACCAGCTCCGCAAGCATGTCCATGATGAGCACCGAGTCATCGGCGGAGAACCCGTAGCCGAGCAGCGCGACCCCGGTCCGGTTCTCACGCCCCACCAGCCCGGGGCCGGTGAGGCGGAGCGCGGTGACCTCCTGCGCCAGCCCGGGGTGGGCGGCGAACAACCGCCAGTGCGCCCACGCGGTCGCCGTGAGGAAGGCTCGCCAGTCGTCCTCGGGTTCGGGCCACGCGATCGCGTCCACGGCACGGTCGGCGGCGGCCGCGGCGAGCGCGTCGCGACTGGGAAAGTACCGGTAGAGCGTCGAGTGGGAGATCCCCAGCCGCTCGGCGACAGCCGGCATCGTGAGACGGGCGAACCCGATGCCGAGCGCCGCGGCGATGATCGCCTCCCGGTCGGCCATGGGCGGCCGGCCCATGCGCCGCGGACGTGAGCTCCTGGTGCTTGCCCCGGTGTCCCGCGTACCCATGGGTGGAGGTCCCTTCTGTCGACTCCGCACCCATAGTAGGAACACCGCGCGGGGCCACCGCACGCACGGGCTTCGCCGCACCGCCGCGAGGATGGAGAGGCCCCGCCCGCCGAGCCCCGACTGGCCGAAAACGACTGCCGGCAGCGGACAGCGCCCCCAGCCCGGTCGGCCCGCCCCGCCGGCCACTCCACCCCCTCCCCGCCAGCGTCGGACCCTGCGGGGTCGCACCCCCACGAAACCCCTCCGCAACCGGAAACCCTCCAGGCCGGATACCCGCCCCCGGTATCTTGGCCGGGGAACGTATTGCGGTCGATGTCACCCCCTCCCTAGCGTCAGTTAGTGATGACCACTCACCTCCGCCACAGGCGCCCCGACCGCACGAGAACACCCGCCACCCCGAGCAGCCGCCGGGACCACGCCCGCCAGATCCCCCGCCGCCGGCTCTCCGGCTGCCAGGGCGATTCCGTATGACAGCGGCCTCCGCCCCCGCCGGGCCCGGCGGCCGGCGGGCCGCACTCGTCGTTCTCTGCTTCGTCCAGTTCATGCTGGTGCTGGACGACACCGTCGTGAACGTCGCCCTCCCCAGCATCAGGAGCGACCTCGGCTTCAGCACCACGGACCTGACCTGGGTCGCCAACGCGTACTTCCTCGCCTTCGGCGGACTGCTGCTGCTCTTCGGCCGCCTCGGCGACCTGATCGGCCGCCGCCGGGTCTTCCTCTGGGGCGTGACCCTGTTCGGCGCCGCGAGCCTGCTCTGCGGCCTCGCCCAGGAACCCTGGCAGCTCGTGGCCGGACGGTTCGCCCAGGGAGCGGGCGCGGCCATGGCCAGCCCGGCGGCCCTGGCGCTGATCACCCTGCTCTTCCCCGGCCGGAAGGAGCGCGCCAAGGCGCTCGGCATCTGGGGCGCCATCGCCGGTCTGGGCGGCACCACCGGGGTGGTGATCTCCGGGGCGCTCACCGGACTGGCGTCCTGGCGCTGGATCTTCCTGATCAATCTGCCGGTCGCCGCCCTGGCCCTGGTGCTTCTGCCCCGCCTGGTCGGCGAGAGCCGCACCGACCGCCCCACCCGGCTGGACGTCCCGGGCGCGCTGCTGGGCACCGGCGCCGTCGTCTCCCTGGTCTACGCCCTCCTCCAGACCGAGCATGCGGGCTGGAGCGACCTGTCGGTCGTGGTGCCGCTGCTGCTCGGCATCGCCCTGGGGGCGCTCTTCCTCCTGGTCGAGGCACGCACGGCGGATCCGCTCATCCCGCTGTCCTTCCTCTCCGTCAGGATCCGCGCGGTGTCCAACGCCGCGGGCCTGCTCTTCGCCGCCGCCTTCTTCTCCCTGTCCTTCCTGCTGATGCTGCATCTGCAGACAGTGCTGGGATACGGGCCGCTCAAGGCCGGCTTCGGCTTTCTGCCCTACGGCGCGGGCATCCTCACCGGCGTCTGGTGCTCCTCCCGCCTGGCGGTCAGGCTCGGGCTGCGGTGGGCCCTGGTACTGGCGTTCCTGATCAGCGCGGGCGGGCTCCTGCTGCTCTCCGGGGTGTCGCCGAACGACAGCTACGCGCTCGGCGTGCTGCCCGGCATGCTGGTGGTGAGCTTCGGCTCCGGCCTCGGTTTCCCCGCCCTCGCCATCGCCGGGGTCTCCGGCACCGACGAGGAGAACGCCGGCCTCGGCTCGGCCGTCCTCAGCTCGGTGCAGCAGATCGGCGGCGCCGTGGGACTGGCCGTCCTGGTCTCCGTGGCCACCCGGCGCAGCGAGGAGCTGACCGGTTCCGTCGGCCCGCTGCGCGCGGCGACGGAAGGGTTCTCCCTGACGCTCACCATCGCCGCCGGGCTGCTCGTTCTCGGCGCCGCGCTCATCGCCGTACTCCTCGCCAAGGACAGCGCGGCACAACCGGAATCCGCCGCGCGGGAGCCGTCACCGAAACCGGTGCGGCGGTGAACGGGAGAGCGCGTGAACGGGAGAGCGCGTGAACGCGCGCGGCGGCGGACGACGAGGCATCCCCGTCGTCCGCCGCCGCCGCGGTGTTACCCGCCCGTTCCCTACAGGAACGAGTTGATCTCGATGGTCTCGGTCCGGCCGGGGCCGACGCCGATCGCGGAGATCGGAGCGCCCGACATCTCCTCCAGGGCCTTCACGTAACCCTGCGCGTTCTTCGGCAGGTCGGCGAAGGTCTTGGCCTTGGTGATGTCCTCGGACCAGCCCGGCAGGTTCTCGTAGATCGGCTTCGCGTGGTGGAAGTCGGTCTGGTTGTACGGGAGTTCCTCGACGCGCTTGCCGTCGATCTCGTACGCCACGCAGACCGGGATCTGCTCCCAGCCGGTGAGGACGTCCAGCTTGGTGAGGAAGAAGTCGGTCAGGCCGTTGACCCGGGTCGCGTACCGCGCGATCGGGGCGTCGAACCAACCGCAGCGGCGGTCACGGCCGGTGGTGACACCGCGCTCGCCGCCGATGCGCCGCAGCGCCTCGCCGTCCTCGTCGTGCAGCTCCGTCGGGAACGGACCGGCCCCGACCCGCGTCGTATAGGCCTTGAGGATGCCGATGACCCGGCTGATCTTCGTCGGGCCCACGCCGGCACCGGTGCAGGCGCCGCCAGCGGTCGGGTTGGACGAGGTGACGAAGGGGTACGTGCCGTGGTCGACGTCGAGCAGGGTGCCCTGGCCGCCCTCGAAGAGGACGACCTTGCCCTCGTCGATGGCATCGTTCAGGATCAGGGTCGTGTCGGCGACGAACGGCTTGATCTGCTCCGCGTACTGGAGCATGTCCTCGACGACCTTGCCGGCCTCGATGGCCCGGCGGTTGAAGACCTTGGCCAGGAGCTGGTTCTTCTGCTCCAGGGCCGCCTCCACCTTCTGCACCAGGATCGACTCGTCGTAGAGGTCCTGGACGCGGATCCCCACCCGGTTGATCTTGTCGGCGTACGTCGGACCGATGCCCCGGCCCGTCGTGCCGATCTTGCGCTTCCCCAGGAAGCGCTCGGTCACCTTGTCGAGCGTGACGTTGTACGGGGTGATCAAATGAGCGTTGCCGCTGATCAGAAGCTTGGACGTGTCGACGCCTCGCTCGTTCAGACCGCTCAGCTCGGAGAGCAGGACCGCCGGGTCGACCACGACACCGTTCCCGATGACCGGGGTACACCCCGGCGACAGGATTCCGGAGGGGAGGAGATGCAGTGCGTACTTCTGGTCGCCCACGACGACCGTGTGACCGGCGTTGTTACCGCCTTGGTATCGCACGACATAGTCCACGGATCCACCGAGGAGGTCGGTGGCCTTCCCCTTGCCCTCGTCACCCCACTGAGCACCGAGCAGCACAAGTGCGGGCACAGGCGTACACCCCTTCCGGGCGGGGCATGTCCAAGGTCAGGGGGCGTACGTAAAGGTCGTACCTGCCGTACGACGATGTACGGCAAAACCTGAGCCGTCGAACCGGGTGCCCCGGAATAGACGAAGCCCCTGGCGCAATAGCGCAAGGGGCTCTTGCACCAAGATGCTACCCGAGGAAGGACCGAGGTGTCGGCTGCAGAGCCCCCCGACGACGGCGACGACCAGCTCCTGGTGGTCATCGACCCGGTCGCCCGCCGGACCGACGGCGAGTCCGTCCGTATCGCCAAGGACGTGCTGAGCGCCGGCTCGCACGCCAAGATCTGCCTTCCGGACACCCCCGAGGAGTTCGCCCGGGCCCTGTCCCGGCGGGGTTCGCGCAGGCCCGTGGTGGTCGGCGACGATCACGCGCTGCTGCGCGCGGTGGCCCAGCTCCACCGCGAACGGGAGCTGGCCGACGGCGTCCTCTCCCTGATCCCCGTCGGCGCGGCGCACGCCCTGGAGGTGGCCCACGCCCTCGGCGTCCCCCGGGGCGCCGTGGCGGCCGCACGGACCGCGCTGGACGGCGCGGTGCGACGCCTGGACCTCCTGGTCGACGACAGCGACGGCGTCGTCCTCGGCCGCCTCCGCATCCCCGCCCCGGCCCCGCCGCCCGGCCCGGGGGGCCCGCACACGGGCGTCACAGCCGTCTGGGGCACCTGCCGCTCGCTGATGACGTCCCTGGTCCGCCCGGCCCCGGTAGCCGCCGGCACGCACCCGGGCACGCACCGGCTGCGCGTCGAGGCGGACGGGGTGCTGCTGAGCGACCTGGACACGCCGGTGCGGGGCGTCCAGGTGACCTCCCAGGGCGGCGGGGGCCTGGCCGACGTCGTCGTCCGCGCCGCCTCGGGCGAGGACGTCACGGCGGAGGCCAAGGCGGTCACGGTCTCCGGCGCGGACTTCCGCTACCGGGCGGACATACGGACCGGAGGGCCGGTGCGCACCCGGACCTGGACGGTCCGGGCGGGCGCCTGGGGGCTGATGCTGCCGGGCCCGGCGAGCGCGGACGGGGCAGTGGGCGCACGCTGGTAGAAGACGGCCCGAGACGTCCCGGAGGTGACCGTCATGACCAGGATCGCTGTCGGATGGCACATCGACCTCGAATTCGAGGAGGACACCCACCGCACCCGCGCGGCGGCGCTCGTCCGCCTCTCCGACGGAACAGAGGTACGCGCCCACGGCTACGCCAGCCGCCACCCCTCGGACTCCGACCAGCAGCGGGTCGGCGAGGAGATCGCGGGGGCCAGAGCGCTCAACGAGCTGGCGATGAAGCTGCTGACCAAGGCGCACGACGAGATCGACGAGGCGTCGGGCCGACGGTCGTACCCGCTGACGTAGCACGGGGCTCCGCCCCGGACCCCGCTCCTCAATCGCCGGAGGGGCTGAGTGTGCCGGCGTTTGAGGAGCGGGGGTCAGGGGGCAGCGCCCCCGTAAGCGGAACCGCGCCCGCACGCCGCCGCGTCCTCCACCGCATGGAGATCCAGAACTCACGGCGGGAAGCCGTCGTCGGAACCGCCGGCTGTCTGACCGCCTTCGCCGGAGCGCTCGTGGGCATCGTGCTCTGGGCCCCGCACGGCAAGGGCGGCCTCCTCGACGGCTTCGAGGGCGCCTCCAACTGGAACGTGCTCTGGGTCGGCCTTCCCCTCATGATCCTCGGCGGGATCGCGGCGGCCCTGGCCGTGTTCTTCCTGGTCCGGGGTGACTGGAAGCGGGCGATCGGCCTCGTCGCGGCCATCGCCGCCCTCTTCGCGATCGGCGTCGGCGTGGACGCGCTGGCCGGAGCGCCGAGGCCGGAGTGCTACGACCCCTGCTGAGGGCCGGCCGGCCCGAGGGCCTACACCTCCGCCCGCAGCTCCTTCAGCCCCCGGATCACATACCCCGGCTGCCACGCGGGCTCGGCGTTCATCCGCAGGGCCGGCGCCTTGCGGAGCAGCTCCCCGAAGGAGGCGGCCAGCTCCAGCCGGGCCAGCGGGGCGCCCAGGCAGAAGTGGATGCCCGCGCCGAAGGTGATGTGCGGGTTGTCCTCCCGGGACAGGTCCAGCGTGTCCGGGCGCGCGAACCGCTCCGGGTCCCGGTTGGCCGAGCCGAACAGCAGCGCCACCTCCGCGCCCCGCCCGATCACCTGGCCGTCGATCTCGATGTCGTCGAGCACCCAGCGCTCGAACATCTGCAACGGGGTGTCGTAGCGCAGCAGTTCCTCGATCGCGGTGGGCAGCAGCGCGGGGTCGGCGCGCAGGGCGGCCAGCTGCTCCGGGTGGTGGAAGAGCGTGCGCCAGCCGTTGACGGTGGTGTTCACCGTCGCCTCGTGGCCCGCGTTCAGCAGGAGCACACAGGTCGAGATCATCTCCTGCTCGGTCAGCCGCTCGCCCTCGTCGTGGGCGGCGATGAGCGCCGAGATCAGGTCCTCGCCGGGGTCGGCGCGCCGCTCGGCGATGAGCCCGCGCAGATACGCGGAGAAGTCGACGGAGGCCCGGACGGCGGCCTCGGCCGTCTCCTCGGACGGATGCGGCTCGAACATCCCGCAGATCGCCGCCGACCAGGGCCGCAGCAGCCCCCGGTCCGCCTCCGGGACGCCCAGCATCTCCGCGATCACGGCGACCGGCAGCGGCTCCGCGACCTCCGCGAGAAGGTCCCCGCCGCCCTTGGCCACGAAGGCGTCGACCAGCTCGGCCGCCAGCCGCCGTACGGTCGGGGCGAGGTTCTCGACCGTACGCGGGGTGAACGCCTTGGAGATCAACCGCCGGATCCGGGGGTGGTCCGGGGCCTCCAGATCGAGGATGCCCTGCCCGTTGAGCGTGGTGAACGGCTCGTGCGCGGCGGGCGGCGGGGTCCGGCCGAACTCCTCGTGGCTGAAGCGGTGCAGATACGTCCGGCCGAGGCGGCGGTCGCGCAGCAGGGCCGACACGTCGGAGTGGTGCGGGATCAGCCACTGTCCCGTCGGCTCGAACCAGTGCGCCCGGCCGGCGGCGCGCAGCGCGGTGTAGGCGGGGTAGGGATCGGCGACGAACGCGGGCGACCAGGGATCGAAGGACACGTGCATGACCCGACGCTACCCGCGCCCGCCGCCACCGCAAGGGGTGATCCTGGCAAGGCGGTCCAGGGACCGCCCGCCGCCACCACCGGAGGTGATCCCCCCGGGCCTTCCGGGACCGCCCGCCGCCACCGCAAGAGGTGCGCCTGCCCGGGCGGCCCCGAGGCCGCCCAAGCAGTCGCAAGACGTGCTACCCGGGCGTCACCAGCCGCGCCTCGTAAGCGAACACCGCCGCCTGGGTCCGGTCGCGCAGCCCCAGCTTCACCAGGATGCGGCTGACGTGCGTCTTGATCGTGGACTCGGCGACGATCAGATGCGAGGCGATCTCCGCGTTGGAGAGCCCCTGGGCGATCAGGACGAGCACCTCCGTCTCGCGTTCGGTGAGATCGCCGATCCGGGCCAGGGCGGGCGGGCGCGGGGTCTCCGCGAGCTTGGAGAACTCGGTGATCAGCCGCCGGGTCACCGTCGGGGCGAGCAGCGCCTCGCCCGAGGCCACCACCCGTACCCCGTCGGCGAGCTGCCGGGCGGACGCGTCCTTGAGGAGGAAGCCCGAGGCCCCGGCCCGCAGCGCCTGGTAGACGTACTCGTCGAGGTCGAAGGTCGTCAGCACCAGCACCTTCGCGTCGGCGTCCCGCGCGACGATCTCGCGGGTCGCCTCGATGCCGTTCATCTCCGGCATGCGGATGTCCATCAGGACCACGTCCGGGCGCAGCGCGGCGACCTGGGCGAGGGCCTGACGCCCGTCGACCGCCTCGCCGACGACGGTGATCCCCGGCATCGCGTTGAGCAGGACCGAGAAACCCTCGCGGACCATCATCTGGTCGTCGACGATCAGGACCCGGATGTCGGTGTCGCTCATGCGCCGCCACCCCGTTCGACGACGACCGTGTCCGCGTCGCCCGTCGCGCCCGCCGTGTCCGCCGTGCCGCTGGCCGTCTCCCGTGGCTCCGGCCCGTCCGACAGCGGTACGGGGAGGAACACGGCGATCTCGTATCCGCCGTCCTCCGTCGCCCCGGCCGTCATCTCGCCGTTCAGCATCGCGACCCGCTCCCGCATCCCGGTGATTCCGTGCCCGGCCCCCGGCGAGGGCTTGACCAGGCCGCGCGGGGGCCCGTTGACCACGCGCAGCCCGAGCCCGCCGAGGACATAGCCGAGCTCGACCCGGGCGGAGGCGCCCGGCGCGTGCCGCAGGCTGTTGCTCAGGGCCTCCTGGACGATCCGGTACGCCGACAGCTCGACGCCCTGCGGCAGTTCGCGGACGGCCCCGGTGATCACCTTCTCCGTCTCCAGGCCCGTCTCGCGGACGTTGTCCAGGAGCCCGTCGAGCGCGGCGAGGGTGGGCTGCGGGGCGTCGGGGGCCTCGTAGTCCTCCGCCCGGACGACCCCGAGGACGCGGCGCAGCTCGGTGAGGGCGGCCACCGCGTTCTCCCGGATGGTGACGAAGGCCTGCTCCAGCTCCGGCGGCGGGTTCTCGACCCGGTAGGGGGCGGCCTCGGCCTGGATCGCGACCACCGACATGTGGTGGGCCACCACGTCATGCAGCTCCCGGGCGATGGTGGTGCGCTCCTCCAGCAGGGTGCGCCGGTCCCGCTCGACGGCGGTCACGGTGCGCTGCACGGTGACCTCGCGCTCGGCGTCGCGCCGGATCTGGACCACGGCGACGACGAGCAGCGCGAAGGCGGAGAGCGTCGCCAGGGGCGCGGTGATCGACGGGTCTCCGGCCTCCACCAGCACCCCGAACAGCAGGGTCAGGAGCCACATCCACGCGGCCGTACGGGGCCGGGTCCGGGCGGCCACGACCACCATGACCACCACCTGGGCCATGAAGGAGCTCGGATTCCACAGATCGCCGCCCAGGACCCCGCAGAAGACGGTCGCCAGCATCGATCCCCAGAACGCGGCGACCGGCCGGATCAGGGTCATCGCGACGGGGATCGCGGGCACCACGCCCATCAGGAAGCGGTAGTCCCACTCCGCGAACCCGGCCAGCAGCACGACGAAGGCGGCGAACAGCACCAAGGCGTGCGGGGTCCAGACGACGAGCCTGCGCATCCCCTCGGGCAGCCGCCGGATCAGCCGTCCGTCGGGGTTCAGGGGCGGCAGGGGGCGGTAGTCGAACACTCGGCGCAGGAGGTCCTCCCGCAGGCCGTCTATCGCCCCTGCGGCTGCCCGGAACTCCGGGCTGCTGGTCTTTGTCTGGGTCTCGGTCACGCTTCCACGGTAGGCGGCGGCGGACGGCGGGTCGTCACCATCGCTACGGATTCCGGAGCGTCCCTCTCAAGGACTACCCGGGTGACCACCCGTCGCCGCCGCACCGCGCCAGGAGTCGGAAAACTCCTGGTGGAAGCCTTCTCAGGCCCCCGCGCGGAAGTGGTCCGCGTGCTCCTGCGCCCACTGCGCGAAGGTCCGGGCCGGCCGCCCGGTGACCTTCTCCACCGTGTCGCACACGGTCCGGCCCTCCGGCGGGGTGTCCCGGTAGACGTCGATCAGGAACGCGATCACGTCCTCCGGCATGCCCTGGCCCCGCCAGGCCTCCAGCGCCTGCTCCTCGGTCAGCTCGACCAGCTCCACGTCCGCGCCCCGCGCCGCCGCGATGGCCGCCGTCTTGTCGGCGACGGTCAGCGCCTGCGGACCGGTGATCAGGTACTCCTGGCCGCCGTGGCCGTCCTCGGTGAGGGCCGCCGCCGCCACCGCCCCGATGTCCGCCTCGTGGACCATCGCGCTCAGCCGGCTCACGAAGGGCTCGCGCACCACGCCCTCGCTCCTGATGCCGGGCGCCCACTCCAGGGCGTTCGCCATGAACTCCACCGGCATCACGACGGCCCAGGCGAAATCGCTCGCCCGCACCGCCGCCTCCATCGGGGTCTCCCCGCCGCCGTGCAGCACGGTCACCCGGCGCACGCCGGCCTTCCGGGCCAGGGCGAGGATCTCCTCACCGGTCTCCAGCGGGGCGAAGAGCTCGCCGCCGAAGGTGATGAGGTGCAGCCCGCTCACCCCGTCCAGCGCGGCGCCCAGCGACCCCGGGTCCGTGAGGTCGCCGGCGACGACGTCGACCCCGTCCGGGAACTCCGCCCGCGCCGGGTCGCGGGTCAGGGCCCGGACGTGCTCGCCGCGCTCCAGCAGCTGCTCGACCACGCGGCGGCCGACCGTTCCCGTGGCTCCGGTCACCAGGATCGTCATGAGGTTCCCCTTCGTCGGTACCGGCTCCCTCTGAGCGGCAACAGGACCAACGTAGAGACCCTTGCGGACACCTTCCGTCCGCAACTCGGCTCCCCGGCCTACCGGCTCACCAGGCGAGCTGGGTGATCTCCTCGGCCACGACGGCGCAGGCGTCGGCGGCGGGATCGATCAGCGGGAAGTGCCCGACGCCGCCGAGCAGCGTCAGCCCCACCATCTCGCCGGACCTGGCCGCCGCGTCGACGTAGGCCTCGGAGACGGCCTGCGGCACGACGATGTCCTCGACGCCCTGCACGATCGCGGTGGCGATCCCGGTCGGCAGCAGCACCCCGGGGTCGGACTGCGCCATCCGCCCCTCGAAGTCGGCGTCCCCGCCCAGGAGTTGGGCGACCGCACCGCCGCACACCCCCAGTTCGGCCGCCACCGTGAAGTCCGCGATCGGGGCCAGGGCGACGACCCCGCGCAGCGGCGGCGGGGCGGGCAGCCGCCACGGCGACCCTTCGGGCAGGACGTGCCGCGCCGCCGCCCATAGGGCGAGGTGCCCGCCCGCCGAATGCCCGGTGACCACGATCCGCCGCACATCGGCCCCGGGCAGCTCGCGGGCGGCCAGCACGGGCATCGCGTCCATCGCGGCGGCCACGTCGTCGAAGGTCTCCGGCCAGCGCCCCGCGACCGGCTCGGCGCCGCTCGGCCGGGTGTTCTCCCCGCCGCCGCGCTGCTGCGGGATGTCGTCGCCGCCGCGCCGGTACTCCACGCTCGCCACGGCGAAGCCCCGGCGGGCCAGGAAGTCCGCGAACGGGGAGACATGGGCCCGGTCGTACGGGGTCCGCCAGGCGCCGCCGTGCAGGAGGACGACGAGCGGGGCGCCGGTGCGGCCGTCGCGCGGGACGTAGAAGTCGACGACCTGGTCGGGGTGGTCCCCGTAGGCGGCGGTCCGGTCGGGCGCGACCTCCGGATGCGCGAGCGCCGACTCCGTCTCGGCGACGTCCCGATCACGCGCGGCAGAATCCGACATGCTGCTCAACCGTCCTATGCCTGTGTCCAGTGCCTGTGTTCTTGCCCAACTGGGCTGACCTGCGGGGACGGTACCAGCACTCGGCACCGTCCCCGCCCGGCCGAACAGACGGTGACGGCCCGTCAGCCGACGGTGTCGTCGGCGACCACATCGGCGACCACATCGGCGACGACATCGGCGACGACATCGGCATCCACCTCGGCGAGCACCTCGCCGAGAATCCGCGCCGCGCGTTCCGCGTCGGCGAACCCCACGTACAGCGGGGTGAAGCCGAACCGCAGCACGTCCGGCCGCCGCAGATCGCCGACGACGCCCCGTTCGATCAGCCGGCGCATCACGGGCTCGGCCCCGTCGCAGCGCAGGGCGACCTGGCTGCCGCGTTCGGCGTGCACGGCCGGGGTGACGGAGGTGACCCGGCCCGCCGGGACGTACGCCTCGACGCACTCCAGGAAGAAGTCCGTCAGGGCGAGGGACTTGGCCCGGACCACGTCGACGGAGACCCCGTCCCACACGTCCAGCGCCGCCTCCAGCGTCAGCATGGAGACGATGTCGGGCGTGCCGACCCGGCCCCGTACGGAACCGTCCGCGGGGGCGTAGTCGGGGGTCATGCCGAACGGGTCGGCGTGCGAGTTCCAGCCCGGCAGCGGCGAGTCGAAGGCGGCCTGGTGGCGCTCGGCGACGTACAGGTACGCGGGCGAACCGGGGCCTCCGTTCAGGTACTTGTAGGTGCAGCCGACCGCGAGGTCCACCCCGTGCTCGTCCAGTCCGACGGGCAGCGCGCCGGCGCTGTGGCAGAGGTCCCACACCACGACCGCCCCCGCCGCGTGGACGGCGGCGGTCAGTCCGGGCAGGTCGTGCAGCCGGCCGGAGCGGTAGTCGACGTGGTTGAGCAGCACGGCGGCGGTACGCGGCCCGAGCGCGGCCGGGACGTCGGCGGGCGCGACGGGCACGATCCGGTGGCCGGTGAGCCGGGCCGCGGACGAGGCGATGTACCCGTCCGTGGGAAAGGTCGTCGCGTCAACCAGGATCTCGTCGCGTCCCTCCCCCGCGAGCCGGCCCGCGGCGACGACGGCCTTGAAGACGTTCACGCTGGTCGAGTCACCGACGACGATCTGCCCGGCGGCGGCCCCGACGAGCGGGGCGATCCGGTCGCCGATCCGCTCGGGCGCCGTCCACCAGCCGCTCTCGTCCCAGGACCGGATGCGCAGCTCGCCCCACTGGCGGGTGAGGACGTCCTGGACGCGGGCGGGGACGTGGACGGGCAGAGCGCCCAGCGAGTTGCCGTCGAGGTAGACGCCGTCGTCGAGGGCGAAGAGCTTCCGCCGCGCGGCGAGCGGATCGGCGCCGTCGAGGACGAGCGCCCGCTCCCGGAGGTCCGTACGCGGGGTGGTGCGGGAGGCCTCAGACATGGCTGCGCGCCGTCCACAGCTCGGGGAACACGTTCTTCGTGGCGCGCTTCTCCAGCCAGGCCACCCCGGCGGAACCGCCGGTGCCGGTCTTGGAGCCCATCGCGCGCCGGGTGGCGACGAGGTGGTCGTTGCGCCAGCGCCAGACGAGCTCGCCGACGTCGGTGAGCAGCTCGCCGAGGCGCACCAGCTCGTCGTTCTGGTCGTCGGAGGCGTAGATCTCCGCCCACACGGCCTCGACCTCGGGCGACGGCTCGTACCGCTTGGTCAGGTCCCGGCCCGTGACCGCCTCGGGGATCGCGTAGCCGCGCCGGGCCAGCAGGGCGAGGGTCTCGTCGTACAGGCTGGGCTCCCCGAGCGCCTTCTCCAGCTCGGCGTACACGCGGGGCGCGCCCCGGTGCGGCACCAGCATGGAGGCGGACTTGTCGCCGAGCAGGAACTCCATCCGCCGGTACATCGCCGACTGGAACCCGGAGCCCTCGCCGAGGGAACCCCGGTAGGAGTTGAACTGGGCGGGGGTGAGTCCGGCCAGCGGCCGCCAGGAGTCGTTGAGCGCCTCCAGCTCGCGCAGCGAACGCTTCAGGGCGTCGCGCGCGACGGGTATGCGGTCCTCGCGCAGGGCGCGGGTCGCGGTCTCCCACTCATGGACGATGACCGTGAACCACAGCTCCATGACCTGGGTGGTGACCAGGAAGACCATCTCGCCGGGATCGTCCGAGCACAGGTGCTGGAGGTGGGTCAGGACATCCGCCTGGACATAGTCCTCGTACGGAGTCGTTCCCTCGAAGTCCAGGTGCGGGGTGTCCGCACCGGTGGCTTCGGGGTCGGGGTGATTCGTCGACATTTCTGTCTCCTCGACACGAGCTTCCGGGTAGCGGTCCGCCCCTTCCGTGAGGTGATGGAGCTCCGGTCCCCTGCTCGCATACTAAGCCGCTCCCCTACTGAGCCGCTCCCCGCCCGAGGTGCTTGGGCGGGGAGCGGCTCAGGGGAGGTCTGCTCAGCTCAGGATGTCGGCGGCGGTCGGCGAGGAGTCCCGCAGGAACGTCGAGCAGCGCTCGTGCTCCTCGGTCTCCCCGATCGACCCGGCGGCCCGCGCCAGGGCGTGCAGGGCGCGCAGGAAGCCGCGGTTCGGCTCGTGCTCGAACGGGACGGGGCCGTGGCCCTTCCAGCCGGCCCGGCGCAGGGAGTCGAGGCCGCGGTGGTAGCCGGTACGGGCGTACGCGTACGACTCGACGACCCGGCCGCCCTCGAACGCCTCGTCGGCGAGCTGCGCCCAGGCGAGCGATGAGGTGGGGTACTTCGCGGCGACCTCGGTGGGCGGGGTGCCGGCGGCGAGCAGCTCGCGCGGCTCCGGGTCGTCGGGGAGGTGGGTCGGGGCAGGGCCCCCGAGCAGGTTCTCGTGGATGGACATGGCTCAAGTGTGCCTGCCGCGAGGGTCCGGCGGCACCGCGCCCCGACCCGGCCGCCCGGGCTCCGGGGCCTGTCCCGCGGGCGTACGTCATCCCTCGCGGCGCTCCGGCTCCAGCGGCGGGGCGACGACCCCGCAGTGCACCGCGCATTCGGGCCGCTCACCGCGGACGGCGGCGGCCGGGGTGCGCACCGTCCACCAGGCGGTGACCGCGCCCGCCACCAGCAGCCCGGCGCACATCGGCATCGCCCGCCGGAAGGTCGCGGCGAACTCGCCCGCGTCCCGGTACGCCTCGGGTCCCATCCCGGCGAGCAGGGGCAGGGCCGCCACCGCGATGAGCCCCGCGGCCCGCGCGGCGGCGTTGTTGATGCCGCTGGCCAGCCCCGCCCGCCCGGCGTCCACGACGGCCAGGACGGTCGCGGTGAGCGGCGCGACGACCACGACGAGCCCGGCGCCGAGCACCAGGACGGCGGGCAGCACCTCACTGACGTACGAACCGACGGACGGGGTGCCCGGCCCCACCCGCAGCATCAGGAGCATCCCGGCGGCGGCCAGCAGCGGCCCCGCCGTGAGGGGGATGCGGGGTCCGATCCGCCGCCCCAGCTCCCCCGACCAGGCGGAGAACAGCAGCATGAGGACCGTGGTCGGCAGCAGCGCGGTACCGGCCCCCAGCGCCGAGTACCCGGCCACCACCTGGAGCTGGATCGCGGAGAGGAAGAAGAAGCCGCCGAGGGCCGCGTAGACGCAGAAGGTCACCAGGTTCACGGAGGTGAACAGCCGGGAGCGGAAGATCGACGGCGGCAGCATGGGATCCGCCCGCCGCCGCTCGACCAGGACGAACGCCGCTCCGAGGGCCACCCCGCCGAGGGCCGACCCGATCACCACCGGCGACGCGCCCCGCCCCGGCGCCTCGATCAGGGCGTACGTCACCCCGGCGAGCGCCAGCGCGCCGAGGACGGCCCCCAGCACGTCGAACCGGCCGTGCGCCGCCGGATCCCGCGACTCCGGTACGTGCCGGAGCGCGACGGGCACGCAGATGGCGGCGAGCGGCAGATTGAGCAGGAAGACCCACCGCCACCCCGGCCCGTCGACGAGCCACCCGCCCACGAAGGGCCCCACGGCCGCCCCGACCCCGCCGAACCCGGACCAGAGCCCCACGGCCCGGGCCCGGTCGTCCGGATGGAAGCTCGCCTGGATGAGCGCGAGGGACCCCGGAGTGAGCAGCGCGCCGCCGACCCCTTGCAGGGCCCTGGCGGCGACGAGAACCCCCGCGTTCGGCGCGATCCCGCAGAGCAACGAAGCCACCGCGAACCACACGACCCCCACCACGAACACCCGCCGCCGCCCGTACCGGTCCCCGAGCGCCCCGCCGAGGAGGATCAGCCCGGCGAGCGTGAGCATGTACGCGTTGACGGTCCACTGGAGCGCGGCCATGTCGGTGCCGAGGTCCTCGCCGATGCGGGGCAGGGCCACGTTGATGACCGTGGAGTCCAGCATCGCCATGCTGGAGCCGAGCACGGTGGTCAGAACGACCCACCGCCCGACGGACGAGGCGACCCGGATCTCTCCGGGCGCGGGGGCAGCAGCCATGGGAGCAGCATCCCGGCTGCCCCCGCCCCCTGCCACCGGGACCCGCACCCCACGGACCCGGGGCACAAATCCAGCCTCTCCGGCGATTGAGGAGCGGGGACGCGGGACCGAGGCCCGCATTTCCAGCCCCTCCGGCGATTGAGGAGCAGGGGCGCGGGACTGCGGCCCGCTCACCACGGACCGGGGCACAATTTCAGCCCCTCCGGCGATTGAGGAGCGGGGGTACGGGACCGAGGCCCGCATTTCCAGCCCCTCCGGCGATTGAGGAGCGGGGGTACGGGGGCAGAGCCCCCGCAACGGGGGCCCGGGGGGGGGGGGCCCCCCCCCCCCCCCCCCCCCGCCCCCCCCCCCCCCCCCCCCCCCCCCCCCCCCCCCCCCCCCCCCCCCCCCCGGGCCCCCCC